>CAYGHU010000165.1:0-3719 GCA_964349785.1 uncultured Dehalococcoidaceae bacterium
CGTCCAGGCTGCCTAATCGATTGTTCTGTATGTTCGACCTGGTCTTTACAACACGCATCGCATCCGGAGCCCCGCCGTCGCCGTCTGCCGCAAGGTTGCCGTTGACGCCCGGATCGCCGATGGCAATGCCGAGAGATTCCTCATCGGCTTGCTCGTCGGAACCGCTGGTCACAGATCTCTCCTCTTTCTTCTCTGGATCCCAGCCTCGCACGGTCACGCGGTCGGCAGCGCCGTCGCCGTCCGCGTCGCCGACCGCTACCCGGTCCGCGACGTTCGACTCGGTGTTCCTCTCGAAGTCCGATTCGTTGTATTGAACCACCTCGGCGGGACCATCGCCGCCGGCGGCGTCGGCCGCCCCTCGTTCCATCAACTCAGGCGATGACTTATCGACCGCCTTCTGGCCGAAGGGATTCTTCATTTTGAATGCCATGTGATCCTCCTACGAGTCAATTGCCGGCAGGTTGCCGGAGCAAGTCCACGAACAGCGTGGATGCCGACCCGAAGCTAGGCACGAGTGATCCGAATGCGGACAGCGGTGCAGCAGTGACAGCCGTGGTCATCGGGTCAGATGAGTTCGCCAGGTGGACCACCACATGGCCGGGCGAGTAGAACCGTCCGAGGTAGTCCGCGAGCGGCCGGTACGCCTCGAGTTGGGGTGTGAGCGGCCCCGTAGTCTCGGCAAGCGCGATGCCAGCGACTTGCAGGAGCAGCAGCGGCACGGTGGGCTGAATCGGCATCTCGCGCGCATACAGCCGGCGGGCGTCGAATATCTGGAGTCCGAAGGTGCCCACGTCGAGGCCCACCTGGCAGATGAGCGAATCGATCGGAGAGACGGCCGGCAGCACCTGCGTCGCGAGCGTCCGTTCCTTCGCCTTCATGAGCAGGAAGCGGTTCAGCGCATTCGAGAGCAGGGGATTGCCCGCGGTCAGGAGGACGACCGGCGGGTCCTCGGCGGCCTGTTGGAGGATGGTGTCGGCGATGTCGAGGTACGCCTCGGTGAAGGGACGGCCGCCCGCGAAGCAGCTCGATAGGTCAACCCATTTCATCCGCTGCGTCTGGAGGAGATTGGCGAGGTTCGGCGGCAGGCCAACCGCAAATACGCGATTCGCGCGCGCCAGCGCACGCTGCGACTCCACGGTGATCTGCAGGGAATCCCCGACTCCATAACCAGCCAGTGTGAGCGCAGGGCGTGCCATATCAGTGAGTCCCCGTCGCCCATGCGGACGTTAGCGCTCAATTATAGTTGCCTGTCAACGGGCTGGGCGGCTCCAAACTGAGAGGGAGGATCGCGCGGATAGGTTATCGACGAATGATCGGCGGGGTAATGTCAGGAGTCGCCGAAGAGGGTGCCGCGGGAACGGGTCGAGGTTGTGATGAAGAATGTCTGTTGCCCAGTAAGTCGATTGAGCAGATCGAGGCCGCACAGCGGCGAGCCGACGATGGTTTCACGTATGATATGGCATGCGTACCAGCCGGGACGATTCAAGAAGTTCGCTTAGTTGCGGTACGAGCGGACTTCCACCTCGGGAGGGCAGTTGCACTCCGCCCAGTGAGCATTTCCGCGCGGAGTGCAACTGCTATGGATACTGTGCCGTCAGTAGCGGCCCAACCTACAGCAGATACGCCACTCCAGCCACGGCCAGTCCGGCGACGACCGCGTAGCCTACGATCTGCCATGCCTTCCTGCGGTCCTTCGCGCGGAACTCGGCATCGACGACCGTATCGGTGTTACCTTTGCCCGCCTCGGGACCGAAGTTGAAGAGCGCCCCGAAGCCAAAGTAGGCGCAGAAGTGCATAGCGGCCTGCAGGAACCCGGTCGCGGACATCATCGCGGGGAAGAAGAGCAGGAGCCGCAGCGCCGGAGGAGCATCAAACGCGGCGAGGGCCGTCCATGCGCCCACCGTTATCACCGCGCCTGTCCATCCCGCACGTCGCCGACGGGCGATCTCCGCCGGCCCGATGTTGCAGACGCCAGGGACATAGCTGTTCGCCGGCGATTCATCGCGCGCCCCAGGCGCACCGATCCATGCAATACCAGCAGTGCTGTCCATAACCCTGTCTCCTTTCTTCAGGCCGGCCTCATGAGAAGCCATACCTTCGGCGCAGAAGGACCCAGCCTGCCGCTATGACCCCAGCCGTAGCACGATTACCGCCACACTCATCGCGAGAAAGACCACTGGCGCCAGGACCATCATCGGCGGCGAAGACCGGATGTCTGTGTAAGCGGCGCCTACCATGATGACACTGAGCCCAACCGCCGCCGCGATTGCGATCTCATCGACGAACAGGCCAACGACCATGCCAGCGGCGGCAAGCACCTCCAGGCCCCCGGTGACGAGGCGGAACGATTGCGAGTAGCCATAGCGGTGGAAGTTCGCGACCTGCATCGGCACACCCGCAAGTTTCAACCCGCCGGATGCCAGAAAGACGAGCGCAAGCAATATTTGGATGATTGAGGCTGCTGTGTCCACAAGCTCCCCCGTTACTCAGGTCTGGACGTTACTCAGCTTCCCGGCGGAGGCGCCCATGGCCCGGCGCCTCCGATACGATCAGCTATGACACGGACCATCACGCGCTCTTCGCCGGGTTGCAGATAGGGGTACTGCTCCAGCCCCATGAAACGGACAGCCAGGCGATTGATATGATCAAGCGCACCCTCCGCAATTACCTCGGCGCGGCCGTACACCGCCAGATATAGCTGAGGATCCCGTGGATCCTGGACAGAGACGACCACATGCGGGTCGCGCTCGATGTTGCGGAGCTTGACCCGCCCACGCGAGGTGTTGAACACGAGATCACGATCGATCTCGTCCGCCCACACCATAGATACCTGGGGCCGTCCGTCGGCGTGCCTCGTCACCACATGCGCATAGGCCTTCTGCCGCAGCAACTCGCGTGCGCTCTCAGGTAGCGATGGCATCGCCGTGTCCTCTCATCCCCGGCTCTATGCCTGATCGAACTGGACGGCTATTGCTCCAGGACTTCGCAGTCGATGCTCACTTCGATGTCTTTGCTGAGCATGAATCCGCCGGCCTCGAGGGCCATGTTATAGGTGAGGCCAAATTCCTCACGTTCAATCTTCCCCTTTAGCTCAAAGCCAAGGCGGCGCTGACCCTGCATGTCCTTGTGGGGACCTTCGTATTCACCTTCCAGTACCACCTCGCGGGTGACGCCGTGCATGGTGAGGTCACCTACCAGCCGGAACTTGCCATCGCCAGGTAGCGGCTCCACTCGTCGGCTGACAAATAGCAGCTCCGGGAAGCTCTCCGCATCGAAGAAGTCGGGCGAGCGAAGATGGCCGTCGCGCTGCGCGTCGCGTGTATCGACGCTCGCTACCTGGATGCGCGCCTCAACAGACGACCGCTCGGGCTGCTCTTCGTCGATGTGAATCGTCGCGTCGAAGTCCCCAAAACGCCCCTTCACCTTCGACACCATCATGTGGCGTACAGAGAAACCGATGTTAGAATGCACTTTGTCTAGCACCCACGGCACAGTTTATGTTACCTTTCCTGCTGCAGAGGTACCGCCGCGCTCACGCGTTGCGATCCCGCAATCCTATTGTTACGAACCGTAACTGGTTGTAGCTGGTAACTATACGGCATTCTGGCCTATGACAACAGCGCAGCGCTACCCCGATACTCAAGAAGAGTTCCCGGGCTCCGCATACTGTCCGGCGTTTCAGGCTACGCTTGAGCTCCTGGGCCGCCGCTGGACGGCCG
>CAYGHU010000166.1:0-3695 GCA_964349785.1 uncultured Dehalococcoidaceae bacterium
GTATGGGGGGCGTCCGGCCGCGTCGGCGACTTCGCGCCGAAGGTCGAGGAGAGAGGCGAAGAGGTCGTCCGCGTACTCGGGCGCCGCGGGGGTGCCGTCGCCGCGGCAGTTGTCGCAGTTGCCGCAGCGGTCGGGGGCGTCCTCGCCGAAGTAGCGCAGGATGAGCGAGCGGCGGCAGCCGGAGGTCTCGGCGTACTCGACCATCTGGGCGAGGCGCGATTCGGCGTAGCGCCGGCGCTCCTCAATGGCGGCGGGGTCGATGGAGGCGTCGGGGTCGAGGGAGCGGAGGCGGAGCGCGGCAGGCTCGATGAGGCCGCTGGCGCGGAGCGCGGTGAGAGCGGTGGGGAGGCCGTCGCCGGAGACGGCGTCCTGGGCCTCGTTGAAGGTGAGCGGCCGGTCGCCGGCGGACTGCTGCACCTCGACGAGACGCCACCAAATGCGGCGTAGCTCTGGCTCGGACGGGTGGGCCTGGTCGATGAATCGGCGTTGCAGGGCCGCGTCGCGGCGGGCGTAGAGCAGGGTGCAGTCGGCGGGGTCGCCGTCGCGGCCGGCGCGGCCGGCCTCCTGGTAGTACGCCTCGATGCGTCCGGGCAGGTGCGTGTGCACGACATAACGCACATCGGGCTTGTCGATGCCCATGCCGAACGCGTTCGTGGCGACGAGCACCGGGACTTCCCCGGTGATGAAGCGCCGCTGAGTCTTTGCGCGCTCGGCTTGCGGCATCCCGGCATGATAGGCGAGGGCGCGGACGCCGGCGGCGACGAGGGCGGCGGCGGTGTCCTCGACGTTGCGGCGGGTGCGGGCGTAGACGATGCCGGCCTGTCCCTGGCGCGCGCGGGCATGCTGGATGAGCCAGCGCAGGCGCTCGGCGTCACTCGTGACGTGGACGGTGGCGAAGTGGAGGTTGGGACGGTCGAACGTGGTGACTACCTCGGCGGCCTGCCCGGCGATGCCGAGACGCGTGAGGATGTCACGGCGCACGAGCGGGTCGGCGGTGGCCGTGAGGGCCAAGGTCCGGGGCGCGCCGAGACGCTCACGGACGACTCCGAGGGCAAGGTAGTCCGGGCGGAAGTCGTGGCCCCATTCGGAGATGCAGTGCGCCTCATCGACGGCGAGGAGGTTGACGCCGGCCGCACGCAGGCCCTCGACGAACCGCTCGTTGGCGAAGCGTTCAGGCGCGACGAAGAGGAGGGCGGTACGGCCCTCGATGAAGTCGCGGTAGCGACGGTTTTGCTCGGGGCGGTCGAGCGAGGAGTTGATGAAAGTGGCGGCGACGCCTACAGCCTGGAGCACCTCGACCTGATCCTGCATGAGGGCGATCAAGGGCGAGACGACGAGGGTACGGCCGACCTCGAGGGCGGGGAGGACGTAGCAGAGGCTTTTGCCGGAGCCGGTGGGCATGACGCCGAGGACGTTGCGCGAGGCCAGGCGGGTGAGCACTTCGGCCTGGCCGGAGCGGAAGTCAGGGTAGCCGAAAACGTCGTGCAGCCGTGCGCGGTAGACCCCGATGTACGCGGGAAACAGGGCGGCGGCCGGTGCAGGCGCGGCATGAGGCTGGGCCGATGCACCCTCAGAGGCTTCGAAGCCGGGAAGCGGTGAGGGGCCATCATCGGCCCAGGCGCCGCAGGAGGTACAGAGGAGGGCGCCGGCGGCAAGCGGGGAATCACAACGCTGACAGGTCACGGGCGCATCGTACCGCACATGCGTGCTAGGGGGATGGCGTTACCCCGGAGAGCTCTTGCGCCCGTGCGATGAGGCCGGGGACATCGACGATCTCGCCGTCGACGGTGAGGTGCTGACCGGCCGCGGGCAAGAGCTTCCAGCGGACATTGCCCATCGTCTCGAAGCGTTCGATACGGTCGATGTCGGCCCAGGCGAGCTGTCGCAGAGTGCGGCCCTCGTGGAGGGCGATGGCATGGTCGCGGGTGAGGACAATGGCGGTGGGGGTGGCCCGCCAGGTGAGCAGGACCACCGGGAGCATGAAGACGGTGATGCCGCCGAGGAAGAGGCCGAAGCCGGTAGCCTCGGCCGTCCCGGTGAGCAGGCCGATGGCGACGAAGACGACCGCGCCGGCGAGCGGCAGCACGAAGGAGGCGTGATTCCACCAATGGGAGTCGTTCGGGTGGACGGCGGCGACGCCGTCCATCTCTTCGATGGCCGCCGTGTCCGCGGCGTGCACTGATGCAACTGGCGGGGAGTCGAGTATGTCCATCGCTTCCATTGTGCCATCCGCTGGGTTGTGGGTAGAGGGTGCTGTTACGAGAACGAGCGCTGGTCGAACGGATACCATGCGCCCGCATCGACGTAGCGCGTGGGGATCCAATGGCGCATCCGCTCCTCGGACCAGGCTTGCTGTGAGATGAGGCCCGCGAGGAGCTCCACTTCGAACTCGATGTGCGGCTGGCTGTCCGCGACTACGAGGACCGCGCGTTCGAGCGGGCGACCCTGCCAGGCGACGCGGTCCGAGGGGTAAGGCCCAACGATGAGGGCGGCGATACCGCACAGCGGATTCAGGCCCTGGTCGCGCATATCGGCCATCACCTGCGCAAAGTCGGCGGTCACGTCGGGGCGGACGCCGGAGATCAGGGTGCGGCGTTGCGCTGCTTCGAGGGCCGTGAGGGAAACCACGGTGCTACTTCCTCGATCAAGGGTATGCCTGGGAGGCGGGAACGTTAACGGGCGCGATCAGGTATTTTTTTCGACTGTGCGGGCGAGCTGGCCGGCGGACCGGCCGGCGTCTGAGAAGAGATGGGCGAAGCGCTGGCGGAGGCCGCGCGGGTCTTCCTCTTGCATGCGGTCCAGGCCGGCCTCTGTGTAGCCCGGTTCGCGTTCGAGGATGCGCGTGCGGACCATGATCCATTCATCTGGGCCCCAGACGATGGCGGCGGCCTCGACCGCAATGTCTGTAGCGTCGGGTGACGCTTCGGCCTGCCGCTCCGCATCGATGTCCTCGGGATCTACCTCGAAGCCGCCGAGCTCTTCTCGCGTGATGTCGAGGATGAGCTGAGACTGATCGGCCGACCGTACGACGTTCCTTGGGAGCCAGTAGTCGGGGGCCATGGGCGCGTCGATCTTGAAGTAGGCGCCGACCATGTCCTTCACCGTACCGAGTTCATGGCCGTCGGAGGAGCAGACACGTGTACCCACGATGAAATCGAAAGCGTCCATACTCATGCGGGCGTCCTCTCTTCCGACGTGTGTCCGCTTCTGGGACACGCCGGATTGTCCCCGGAGGATACGCCGAAGCGGTCAAGGATGCCTTACCTGTGGACTGGGGCGCGACTGCGGAACGCTCGCAGGTCGACCGACAACCGGATCGTGGAATCGAGACAGACGACAAGCGGGCTGGCTGGGGACCGAGGATTCGAACCTCGACTTACTGATCCAGAATCAGCTGTCCTACCCTTAGACGAGTCCCCAGCGGGATTACCAGACTAGCAAGGTTCTGCGGTGCGGTCACCCCGCAGTGGCACGGACCGCGCCCGCGCCACCGAGGAGGCGGGTGAGGCAGCGGTCGTCGCCGACGAGTTCCATCGACTCGAAGAGGGGCGGGGTGACCGCCTTCCCGGTGACGGTGAGGCGGCAGAGCATGAAGAGGTCGCCGGGCTTCTCCCCGAGGCTGGCAGAGACGGCTCGCAGAGCGCCCTCGATGGAGGCGGCGTCCCAGTCGTCGATCGCTTCGAGGGCGACAGCGG
>CAYGHU010000167.1:0-3681 GCA_964349785.1 uncultured Dehalococcoidaceae bacterium
CTGCGCGCACACCGGCATCGACGGCCGTGCGCTGCCCGGCGAGCGACTGGAAGTGTCCATGGAGGAGGAGGCGAGCGTCCTTCTGGACGACGCGCTGGAGCGCACGGAGATCGGGAGGGCGGGCGGTGGACTGTGGCGTGGACTGTGGCACGGGGTAGTCCTCCCTCGGAGTCTGGGACAGCATTAACCGCCCGGAGCATGCTCGTTGACGGGGCGAGGCGTCAAGGGTGCGCTACTCCTCGATCAGGCGCTTCAGCAGCGCGCGGATGCGAGGGGTGCCTTCGAGTTCGCGGCGCATGGCGGCTATTTCGCGTTCGTTGACGATGAGGGGGCGGCGTTCGAGTTCGCCGTCGGGGTCGTAGGCGGCGAAGCGGATGGCGAGCTGGCCTTTCTTCTCTCCTTCCTCGTAGTGGAGGAGCTGGAGCGCGGGGGCGTGGAGGCCGCCCTCGATCGCCGCCTCCTCGATGACGCGGCCGCTGCCCCAGACCAGGTTGAACGGGCGCGGTATCCTTCGGCCTGGCATGCGAGCACCTCTTCCTTGCCCTGCGCTTCTTGTCCGTGATAGTGCCACGCTACCGCTGCCGACAATACATCACAGCGGTGATGGAAGCTCCAATCCGAGCACACGGATCCCGTGGCAGGGCGTCTGCCGCAGGGATTAGGATGCATGTGCTCGTGCTGCTGGAATGGCAGGGTCGTACTTCGGGAGGAGCCTGGCGGTGAGCGGCTACGCGGTCCGGCAGATGCGCGCGGACGAGGTGGGCCTCGCCATCGATTGGGCGGCGGCCGAGGGCTGGAACCCCGGCCTGCATGACGGTGAGCTGTTCTACGCCACCGATCCGGACGGCTTCTTCCTCGGCACGCTCGACGGCGAGCCGGTGGCCTGCCTTTCCGGCGTTGCGTATGACGAGTCGTACGGGTTCCTGGGGCTGTACATCGTCAAGCCGGAGCATCGAGGCAAGGGGTTCGGGCTGGGGATCTGGCAGCGCGCGACGGAGTACCTCGGCGGGCGGAACGTGGGGCTCGACGGCGTGCTGGAGCAGCAGGCGAACTACGAACGCTCGGGCTTCACGCTCGCGTACCGGAATGTGCGCTACGCGGGGCGGCGGCCCCCGGTTACGCCACCGCGCGACGCGGACCTCGTCCCGATCAGTGAAGTCGCGTTCGAGGAGCTGCTGCGTTACGACACAGCGCACTTTCCGGCGCCACGACGAGACTTTCTCGAACGCTGGACCGCGCAGCCGGACAGCGCCGCCGTCGCGCTGCGCCGGGGTGGCGCATTGGCCGGCTTCGGGGTCGTGCGGACGTGCCGGTCCGGCTACAAGATCGGGCCGCTGCTCGCGGACGACGATGACGCCGCCGACGCGTTGTTTCTCGCGCTGGGCGGGCACGTGGAGGAAGGGGCGCCGTTGTCCCTCGACGTGCCGGAGCCGAACCGCGAGGCGGTGCGGCTGGTGGAGTCGTACGGCATGACGCCGTCGTTCGAGACCGTGCGCATGTACTCGCGCGGTGAGCCGGAGGTGGGGCTCGAGCGGGTATTCGGGGTCACGACCTTCGAGCTGGGCTGACGCGATCTGGCGCGCGGCCTGTCGCGTAATCATTGCGTAAGGACTCCTCGCTACGTTCATTGGAACGAACGAGCCGATCGAGGAGGCGCGTCATGTCCTCGGCAACCACGCCACGCGGGATCCGGAGGCTCGAACGGGTAGCGCTCGGCGCGAGCATCGTCCTCGGGCTGGGGGCGAGCGTCTGGGTGTTCGCTTCTCGCGAGGTTTCGGACTTTATTGGCGAGGGGCCCGTGCGCCTGTTCGGCCTCGAGGATGGCGCGCAGCAGACGTTGATCGGCATCGGGACGCTGGTGGCCGTCGTTGTCGCCGCCATCGTGACGTGGTCTCGGCTGCCGCTGTGGCGTTACGCGGCCGGCGGAGTGGCTATCCTGGTCGCGCTGGCCCTTGCGCCGCCGCTGTTCGCGCCGGTCGCGGCGCTGTACGCGCTTGCGTGCGCGGCCACGGTCCTCTTGCGTACGCCGCCCGAGCGGCTGCCGGCGCTCGCTCCCCGGCACCACCCACTGGCGTGGGCGGGAGGCGGCATCGCCGGCCTCGTCGCGTTGGCGGTCTTCGCGTGGGTCTCCATCTGGTTGCTGCGTCCGCTGTTCGATGAAGGCAAGGAGCTGGATGAGGCGCTCGCGTTCGAGGTGGCGACTGCTCCCGCCGCTCCGGCCTCCGCGGGGTCAGGCGCAACGAGCCCCGTGCTCCCGGTGGCGACGGTCGCCGCCGGGGCGAATGTGACGGCGACGCCCGCGTCCGGCAGCGCGACGGGGAGCGTCCTCGCGGTGGGTCAGCTCAAGGGCACGGACTCGTTCCATTTCGGCTCGGGCGCCGTGCGGCTGCTGCGCGGGCCCGATGGCCAGATGGTCTTACGCTTCGAAGACTACGAGGTGCGAAACGGGCCCGACCTGTTCGTTTACCTCACGCCCGGCCTAGCCGGCGACGTCGATGCGAAGGGCGCGGTGAATCTCGGCGCGGTCAAGGCGACGCGAGGCAATGTGAACTACGAAGTGCCGGCGGGAGTCGACACCTCGATATTCCGTGGCGCGGTCATCTGGTGCCGGTCGTTCGCCGTGGTCTTTGCCGTAGCGGCCTTCGAGTAGCCTGTCAGGAACCCGCCTCCGCTTGCCGCGCGAGCAGGTACTCCACCGCCGCCGTGACCGCCCGATGGGCGTACGCGACGTAGGTGGCGGGGGGCAGGTCATCGAGCGGCACGCGCTCCTCGGCGCGCATGGCGGCGGGGTCGCCGGTCGCCACCTGGGTCACATCCAGGCCGAGCTGGAGCTCGTACAGCTCGCCGTCCTCGCCGAGGACGATGCAGCCGCGGTCATCCGTCGCGCCGGCATCGACCTCGATGCCGTAGGAGAAGAAGGTCCCCGGGAACTCGGGGAAGGGTTGGATCTGGCTGGCGAGCGTGTGCAGGAGCACGCGCAGCTGGTCGCCGGCGCGCTGGACGATGAGGTCGGCGTGAGCCTGGTGCAGCAGCGGGTCGTCCACGTGTCCTCCGAGCTTGAGCGAGCATGACGGGGTGAGAGGCCGTTTTCGTATACACTGCCGGAGTCCGCCGCGTAGTGCCATCCGGAGACCCGTCCATGCAGGCGAATCGCCAGCACATCCTGGAATACCTGAGACTCCATCAAGAGGCGAGCGTGAAGGAACTCGGGCGGCTGCTGGGGCTGACCGCCACCGGTGTGCGCCAGCACCTGGTGATCTTGGAGCAGGACGGCTATGTGAGCAGCCGCGAGCAGCGGGGCAAGGTCGGCCGTCCCGCGCTCCGCTACTCGCTCACTCCTGGCGGCGAGGCGTTGTTCCCCAACCAGTACCCCGAACTGGCGAAGGCGCTGCTGGACGAGGTGCGGGCGGCGTTCGGCGCCAGCGGTCTGCAGCACGTGGTGCGGGGTGTCGCGAGCCGGCTGGTGGACTCCTGCGCGGCGGCGCCGGCCCTCGACGGCAGCCCGGAGGCGCGAGCCGAGGGGGTGGCGGAGATGTTGCGTTCGCACGGCATGGTCGCCGACTGGGAACGCAGCGGCGAGGCGATCCTGTTGCACGAGCGCACCTGCCCCTACCCGGAGGTGGCCCGGCACAACTCCGTCGCCTGTGCGATGGACGTGGCCCAGGTGCGCGCGCTCTCGGG
>CAYGHU010000168.1:0-1223 GCA_964349785.1 uncultured Dehalococcoidaceae bacterium
GAACGCGGCGCGCCCATGTGGCAGCCGACGCGCATGCCGACGCAGGAGGGCGACCCGACGGTCCCCCGGCGCAAGCGCTTCAACGATTGGAGCCGCGGCCTCGGCGACTCGCGCGGCATGTTCCGGGGCTCGGTCGAGTACGCGGAGAACGCCTACCTCGGCGCGGCGGGGCGCATTCTGCCCGGCCCGAAGATCGTCACGATCGAGACCAACTGCGGCGCGGATATCACGAGCATGTGCGAGGTGGACGCCCCGGCCAGCCGCATCCTCGTTGGCGGCGGCGCGAAGGTCGTGGCGATCACAACGACCACGGATGCGGTGACGCTGGAGCACACGGCTGGGGCGGGCGGTGTGCTCTCCCTCTGCCGGTTCGATGACCAGGTGGCCGTCGCGCTCGGGGACGCCACGGACTACGCCGTGCGCTCGAACACGGCGACGTACTCCACCAACAGCATCGCCAAGAAGGCTCGCGCTTTCGGGCTCGTGAACGGCGACCTGGCGCGCGGCTTCGACAACACGCGGTCGCTCTGCTCGGCGGCCAACATCACCTCCGTGGACAACTGGAGCGCGGAGCTCCAGATCGGCAAGGCCGAGGGGCTGGTCAACCAGATTTTCAGCCACAACCGCTGGGAGTACGTCCTCAAGGACGAAGGGATGTACACCTTCGATGAAGACACGAGCGAGGAGTCCAACCAGATCACGGACCTTGAGGCGTTCGCCAGCGCCGACAACCGCTACGTCTTCCGCTGGTACGACCATGTGTACGTCTGCACGACCGCCGGGCTGTACCGCTACATCCAGCAGGGCGCGGCGAGGACCGTGGGTATCGAAGAGCTGGAGATCAACGAGAGCGAACTCTCGAACGTGCGGCCCAGCGCAGGCATCGCCTTCGGCCGGATGATCGTCGTCGCCTTCACGGACGGCACATCGACGTGGATCTGCCACGGGCGCCGGGCAAAGGAGGGCGATGCGTCCTTCGGTTCGCCGATCACGATTCTCTCCGTGCTGGAGAAGTTCACGGGCAACTGCAAGGCGATGGTCTTCTCCTCGAAGAGCGGCAGCCCGCGCGTCTACTACGCCGCCGGCGAGGACGTGCATTACTTCACGGTCACGCGCGACGGCAGGCCCGCCACGTATCGGGACAGTGGATCGGTGACGGTGTGGTTCCCGCCCACGGACTTCGACTCCCCGGCGACGCTGAAGAGCTTCCGCGGCTTCGAGGT
>CAYGHU010000168.1:1323-3650 GCA_964349785.1 uncultured Dehalococcoidaceae bacterium
GACTTCTTCAACCACGGCGAAGTGTCCACGCGGCAGAGCGCGGAGGAGCAGCGCGACACCATCGAAGACCTGATGGACTCGGCGCCCGTGACCGTCATCGACATGGCCGGCCGCACCTTCACCGGCAGGCTCTACCGCGTCGAGGGCTCCACCGCCTTCCAGCACGCGGGGGATCAGCCGCAGGTGGACGCCGTGGTCGGCATTCGGGAATTGGAGTACGCCTGATGCCGACGCTGACGACTGACGAAATCTCGGAGCTCGTAGCGACGCAGGTAGACCAGATCCTGCGGCAGCGCGGCGGCGCGCCCTTCACGCTCGACTACCAGGATCAGATCGACAAGCACGAGGCGCAGCTCCAGGGCATGCTCGCGGACCGCTCGCTCGGGCGCATCATCAACGGCCCGACGTGGATCTCCGGTACGTCCGTGGTCGATGGCACAATCACCGCGCCGAAGATCAGCGTGACGAACCTGGAGGCGGTCCAGACGGACACGGGCACGCTGAACGTGACTGGCAGCATCACGGCGGCGACGACCTTCCCGGCGACGGGCGCGCGCATCGTCATTAACAGCTCCGGGCTCTGGGGCTACAGCGGCGCTTCGACCACAACCTTCAAGCTGAACACGGACGGCAGCGGCGAGATCGGGACGGGCTCGAACAAGATCACCTGGACCACGAGCGGCGTGCTGACCGTGCCAGCGGCCGTCATCGGCTCGCTCACGATCGCGGCGGTGGGCGGCGGCGTGCTGGGCGGGACGTACCAGACGACGACGACGGGCGTGCATATCAACCTGAGCACGGCCGGGATCGTCGCCTACAACGCGACCTCCGAGGTCTCCGCCAACGAGACCTTCCGGCTCGACGCCGTGACCGGGGCGATGACGGCCATCGGCAGCTTCACCATCAAGAGCGCGGCGACCGGCGCCCGCGTGGAGATCAGCAACGCGGGCGGCATCCAGACCTTCAACAGCGGCGGCACCAGCACCTTCCTGATCAACGCGGCCACGGGCTCCGGCTACGCGGGTGTCTCGCCGGGCATCCTCCAGTGGGACGCGTCCGGGAACGTCACCGTGAACGGCACGCTGACGATCGCGAGCGGCGGGAAGATCGTCGATGGCGATCTCTCGGAGTGGAGCCAGGCGGGGATCATCCTGAAGAGCGGCGGCTCCTTCGGGGACACGATCAAGTGGCAGGTGAGCGGCACGGACATCGGCTCCATTTACGCCGACGCGAGTTCCTTCACGGCGCGCTACAACGGCGGCGCGGGCCTGGTCTTCACCAGCACCATCGCCTCGTTCATCAACACCAGTGGTAACGCGAGCCAGATGACGGACGGCAACGGCTACATGAAGCCGTACGGGCGGTTCTACCCCGGCAACACGGCGGGCGGGCAGTCAACCGCCGCCAACTACATCACCACGAACACGAGCGGACGGATCGCCTTCGCCGGGGTCATCGACCTGGGAGCAAACACGCCGTACGTGGCAGTCACCCTCTCCGGCGGTTCGGGAGCGCTGCCGAACCCAACGAAGTATTTCCCGATTCAGGACCAAAGCACGGGAACCGTCTACTACATCCCCATCTTCACCGCAGTCAATACGTGGGCGGCTTAGAAAGGCAGGCAGGCAATGGAAGCAGCACAGCAGCAGGAGATTATCGAGGGCCAGCTTGAACGCGCGCGGACGGAGCGGTGGGGCCGGGCGCGTGACCTCAAGGGCTGGGAGCGGATGCTGAAGCTGGCAGAGACCAGTTCACTGCGCGCGGGCAAGCGCATCCCGGAAGCGGCGGCTTCCGGGAAGCAGGCGATCCGCAAGGAGATTGCGCAGTGCCTGTTCGACCTCGAACGGCTGGACATCACGATCGAGGACGCCGAGGCGGACCTGAAGGCGATCGGCAGCGCTCCGCCGGGGGAGGCGTAAATGGAGCCGCTGGAGGCAATGCTTAGCGAGATTCGCGAGGGCCAGAACGAGATCAAGCACGAGGTCATTGCGCTCGTCGGCCAGACCGAATCCCTCACGCGGCAGGTGGCGTTGACCAACGGGAAGGTGCTTCACCTTGAAACGGGGCTCCGGACGTTGCAGGACGCCAGGTTGGTCAGCGACACCATTGCGGCCGAGAAGGCGCGCGCGTCCCCGCAACAGCCCGCGCAGACGAGCGACATCGTGATCAGCAAGAAGATGGCGACGGCACTGCTAACGGGCTCTGGCACGCTGCTGCTCGTGCTGGCCGAAGCCGCCCGCCAGTATTTCTCAGGAGGGTGAGATGAAGATCGTCGTTGGCATCCTCGCCGCGCCGTTCTATCTCGCCTACATGGCGGGGTATATCGC
>CAYGHU010000169.1:0-3647 GCA_964349785.1 uncultured Dehalococcoidaceae bacterium
GAGCATTCATGGTGACCTCTGCGATATCCTCATTGACACTTCAACGGTTGGCACTACCCGTTGCAGCCATGTTGCGTTGACACAGCTACGCCACGCACGTAACATCCACTTTCGCGTTCCCTGACGACGCACGCTTCAAGTGTGGCGGTCGGTGGCAATAACGCGGTGACGACCGGCGGCACCATTCGCGCACTCACCGAGGTGCGCATGTCGCGCAGGTTCACCGTGCAGCCTCCCGGCCTTTCTTGACGCCCTCGATATGGTCCATTGAGCTGTGGACAGGGCGATACGTCTGGAGTCGTAGTGCCGACGATCAATCAGCTAGTCCGGCATGCCCGGAAGCCGGTGGCGAAAAAGACGAAGGCGCCCGCGTTGCGCTTCCGCTTCAACGCGCTCAAGAGCCGCACCACCCGTTCGCCCAAGGGTTCGCCGCAAAAGCGAGGCGTCTGCACCCAGGTGCGCACCGTCACGCCGAAGAAGCCAAACTCCGCGCTCCGCAAGGTCGCGCGCGTCCGCCTCTCCAACGGCATCGAGGTCACCGCGTACATTCCCGGGGAGGGACACACTCTCCAGGAGCATTCGGTCGTCTTGATCCGTGGCGGCCGCGTGAAAGACCTCCCGGGCGTCCGGTACCACATCATTCGTGGTGCGCTGGACGCACAGGGAGTCAAGAACCGCAAGCGCGGACGAAGCAAGTACGGGACCCGCAGGGGCTAGGGGAGGAAGCACGATGGCACGACGAAATCGCGCTCCCGTTCGTCCGGTCACCCCGGACCCGCGGTATCAGTCACGGCTGGTGACTTCGTTCACCAACAAGCTGATGTACAGCGGCAAGAAGAGCGTCGCGGAACGCGTCGTGTACGAGGCGTTGGATCGTCTGGAGCGACAGACTGGCCGCTCGCCGATCGATGTCTTCGACCAGGCCGTGCGGAACGTCACCCCCGTCATCGAGGTCAAGCCTCGCCGCGTTGGTGGCGCCACGTACCAAGTACCGATCGATATCCGCAGTGAGCGCCGTCAGGCGCTTGCGATCCGCTGGCTCCTGCTGGGCGCCCGCAACAGAAACGGTCGCTCCATGGCGGAACGGCTTGCTGCGGAGCTGATGGACGCCGCCAACAACACAGGCACGGCGATCCGACGAAAAGAAGACACGCACCGGATGGCGGAAGCCAACCGTGCGTTTGTGCACTACCGATGGTAGGCGCGGCGATAGGCGCCTGACGGTCCCCGGCTTCGCCGGGGTCGTCAGTCTCCCGGGCCGAAGCAAGGACGACTGAAACAACAATGCCACGCACAACGCCGCTCGAGCGGGTACGCAACATCGGCATCATCGCTCACATTGATGCCGGTAAGACGACCGTGACCGAACGCGTCCTCTTTTACACCGGCCGCACGCACCGCATCGGCGAAACGCACGAGGGTACGGCGATCATGGACTGGATGGAGCAGGAGCGGGAACGAGGGATCACGATCACCTCGGCCGCTACCACCTGCTCGTGGAATGACCACACCATCAACATCATCGACACCCCGGGCCACGTCGACTTCACTGTGGAGGTCGAGCGCTCGCTGCGCGTGCTCGACGGCGGAGTAGTCGTCTTCGATGGCGTCGCGGGCGTCGAGCCGCAGTCGGAGACCGTCTGGCGTCAGGCTGACCGCTATCACGTGCCTCGCATCTGCTTCGTCAACAAGATGGACCGCACCGGAGCCGATTTCCAGCGCTGCGTCGACATGATCGTCGAGCGCCTAGGCGCCGTCCCCGTCCCGCTCCAGATGCCGATGGGTGCTGAAGAGCGTTTCGAGGGCGTCATCGACCTGGTCGAGATGCAGGCGATCTACTTCGAGGGCGAGCGCGGAGGCGAAGTCTCTGTCCGTGAGATTCCGGAACAGCTGCTGACGGCCGCACAGGCCGCGCGTGAGCAGATGGTCGAGCGCGTCGCTGAGAATGACGAGCAACTCATGGTCTCCTTCCTCGAGGGGCACCAGATCGACATCCCCGAACTGAAGAAGGCTATTCGCCGGTCGACGATCGCCGGCGAAATCGCGCCGGTGCTGTGCGGATCGGCCCTCAAGAACAAGGGTGTGCAGTCCTTGCTTGACGCGGTGGTGACCTACTTGCCGTCGCCCGTCGACATCCCGCCGCTGCAGGCGCATCTCGTCGGTGACGATGGGACGGTTGTCGAACGCGCGGCTTCCGACGACGAGCCGCTGACCGCGCTCGCCTTCAAGGTCGTCGCTGACCCGTTCGTCGGCCGGCTGGTCTTCTTCCGGGTCTATTCCGGCGTCGCGAAGAGCGGCGACCAGATCCTGAATACCTCACGCGACCGGCGTGAGCGCTTCGGTCGTCTCCTCAAGATGCACGCGAACGCGCGCGAAGACGTCGAGGCGGTGTACGCCGGCGACATCGCCGCAGCGATTGGCCTGAAGGACACGTTTACCGGCGACACGCTTTGTACCCGTGAGGCCCCTGTCTTGCTGGAGACAATCACCTTCCCAGAGCCTGTCATTTCCGTCGCCATCGAGCCGAAGACTCGCGAAGACCAAGACAAGCTGGGCGACGCACTGCAGCGGCTTACCGAGGAAGACCCAACCTTCCGGGTGCGATTCGATCAGGAGACCAGTCAGACCGTCATCGCCGGCATGGGCGAGTTGCACCTCGAAGTCATCGTTGACCGCATGAAGCGCGAGTACAAAGTCGAGGCCAACATCGGGCGGCCTCAGGTCGCCTATCGCGAGACGATCACTCGTCCCACCCGGGCCGAGGGCCGCTTCGTCCGCCAGACTGGCGGACGCGGTCAGTACGGTCACTGCGTGCTGCAGATAGCCCCGCGCGAACCGGGCGCTGGCTTCCTCTTCGAAGATAAGACGGTGGGTGGCTCCATCCCGCGCGAGTACATCAACCCGGTGCGCGCGGGCGTCGAGCAGGCAATACAGAGCGGCGTCAAGGCCGGTTTCCCGGTGGTCGATGTCTATGTATCGGTGGTCGATGGCTCGTTCCACCCGGTGGACTCTTCGGAGATGGCGTTCACGACCGCTGGTTCGATGGGCATGCGGGCCGGGCTCGAAAGTGCCGGCTCCGTGCTGCTGGAGCCGGTGATGAAGCTTGAGGTCGTGACGCCGGACGAGTACTTCGGTGACGTCCTGGGCGATATCAACTCCCGGCGCGGTCACGTCCAGGGCATGGATCAGCGAGGCAACACGCACGTCATCCGTGCGATTGTGCCGCTCGCGGAGACCTTCGGGTATGCGACTGACTTGCGCTCGAACACGCAGGGTCGCGCGACATATTCAATGGAGTTCGACCACTACGAGCAGGTACCCCCGAACGTAGCGGCCGAGATCAGTGGGCGCGACCGAGCGCGCGCCGGCGTCTAGCAGGAGGAACGGGCTATGGCGAAGGGGAAGTTTGAGCGGACGAAGCCGCACGCGAACGTGGGTACGATTGGTCATGTGGACCATGGGAAGACGACGCTGACGGCGGCGATCACGAAGGTGCTGGCGCTGAAGGGGGAGGCGGAGTACCGGGCGTTCGACTCCATCGACAACGCGCCGGAGGAGCGGGCGCGGGGCATCACGATCGCCATCGCGCACGTGGAGTACGAGACGGACGCGCGGCACTACGCGCACGTGGACTGCCCCGGCCACGC
>CAYGHU010000170.1:0-3581 GCA_964349785.1 uncultured Dehalococcoidaceae bacterium
TGCCTGCTGCTCCTCGCGGCGTGCGGCGGCGGGGACGACGATGTCCGCGAGCCCACCGCCACGCCAGCTCCCGCCGGGACGCAGGCCGCAGCGAAGCCGACTCCGCAGTGGCCCGAGGTCGCCCGTGGCACCATCACGACCGAGGACCTGAACGTCCGCACCGGCCCGGGCGGGACCTATCCGGTCGTCGGGCGGCTGCAGCCTGGCGATGAAGTGCCAGTGTCGGCGCGGCTGGCCGGAGGCCAGTGGCTGGCGCTTCCGGGTATCGGGTGGATCGCGTATGCGGAGGATTGGGTCAGGTTGGGCGCCGATTTCAAGAGTCTGCCCCAGGTGACAGAGCCGGACCGGGCGTTCGAGTTTGCCGGGCCGGTGTATCCCGCCGACGCGCGTTCCGGCATCCCGGTGGTGGACCAGGTGGTCGCGGCGGTGGCGAGCCGTGACCGCAATCTGCTCATCCGTCTGGCGGCCGCGACCGCGCCTGTAGGGAGCACCACGCCCACCGCGACCGCGACGTCCCTCCCGACGCTGGTCCCGGATACGACCGAGGTACCGGCGACGGCCACGCCCGTACCGCGCCCCGCGCCTCCCGACTGTGCTGCCGAGCCGATTGCGGGCGACCGGCTCCGCGACTACCTTGACGCGCTGTATCGCACCGCCGTGCCCTCGGCCGCGAAGGGCGGAGACGGCCAGGGTGTCTTGCGCCTGTACGGGGTCGTGCGCGGGCCAGCGCCGCCCGAGGGCTCAGCCGACTACGTCGTGGTGTTCGCCTTCGAAGGCGGGGAGGGACGGCAGCTCTGGGTCAGCACAGACGGCAGCATCACGCGGTTCACGATCCCGTGCGAGCCCACCCTGCCCGGGACGCTCTTGCGGGTGACCGGCGGCGAACCCTTCTTCTGGTCCCGGCCGCCGGTCACCCCGCCCGTACGCCCGCTCCCCTGAGGCCACGCCCCTAGTCGACGCGCACCACGAGGATCGGGCAGGGACTGAGCCGCAGGAGGTGCTGCGCCACGCTCCCGAGGATCAGCCCGCGCACGCCCGATGCCCGGTTCGTCGCGATGACCAGGATGTCCGCCTGCTGCTCCCGGGCGGCGCGCGCGATGCACTCCGGCACGTCCTCGCCGTGCTGGGCCTCCTCCACGAGCACCGTCGCGGGTGGGTCAAACTGACGGGTATAACGCTCCAGGTAGACCTGGCGGTCCGCGACGAGCGTCCGCACCGCCTCCTCCCGGGTGGGCGCGACGATACTGGCGGCGTCCGCGATCGGGTTCACGACGTTGAGCAGCACGACGTCGGCCCCGGCCGAACGCGCCAACTGGGCGGCCGGCCCAAACATCACCTCGTCATGCTCGGACGTCTCAAGGGCAATCAGCAGCTTCATGGTGTCCTTGTCCACTGATCTCGGCGAATGCGGTCTCGCGCAGAGGATAGCCGCACTTCGCCTCACGCGCGCTGGCGGGGGCACGAGGCTGGGCGGCGATAGAGGGGCCGACGCTAGAAGATCAGCAGATTCCCCGCGAGCGCGTGCAGGATTGACACGGTGTCATGTTCGGGCGGGCTCTTCATCTCGGGCGCGGTCAGCGCCGCAATGTCGCTCTCCTGAAGCTCCGGCAGCACTGGCATCGCGGGGCCATCATGCATGGCGCGCCCGCCTTTCTCAGCGACGCGGTAGACAAGCCCCCGCCCGCTCGCGAGCTTCCACTGTGCATGGAGCGCGGGGAGACTGGCCCAGATGAACGTGATGACGGCCATCATCGGCCACATGGCGAACTGCCCGATGGTCGCCGGCAATGAGACCTCCGCGGGCCGCGGGCCGCGCGTGCGGTACTCGAAGACGATGAGCGCCAGCAGCGGGACGATACACACCGCGATGAGCAGGCCGCAGATCGTCAGCTGCATCCGGGGCTCGATCAAGCCTGTACTATCGAAGGCGAGCCACTGGCCAGGATGCACGATGTTCTCCAAATGCCATCCCAGTCCCGGGATATCGACGCTCCGCTGCGTCCACCAGCCCGGCATCGGCGCGCCGAAGCGCTCTGCGAAATTCATCGGCACGAGCATCCCCACAGTGATGATGTACCACTGCGCCGCCCACAGCACGTGCACCTTCGTAAGGTTGGAAGCCAGCAGCAGCCGCCGGGTCCGGGTCAGCGGCCCGCTACCGAACGCGGCGCGCCAGGCGTACGGAACGTCGCTCGCACCCCAAGCGTGTCGGACCGACTGCGTGTAGTGCGCCCGTAACGTCCTGACGTAACTGTCGGTGAGTACGCAGTCGTTCCCCAGCGGCAGGTACAGCGCCTCAACGTGCACGCGATTGCCGAGGGCAAAGCAGGACTTCAAGTAGACGTGCCAGTCTTCGGGGATGACCTCTTCGTCCCAGTAGTCCACCTCGCTGAGCAGCTGCCAACTGACGGAGTAGCAGGATGTCGGAAGTTTCACGCTGGCCGGGAGCACCAGGTTCGCGACCCGGTTCACCCCGGACAGGCCATCGGGAAGCCGCAGCGGCGCAGGGACGTCCCAAATGTTGTTGCTGTTGAAGATCGCGGGCTGCCAGAACGTGCGGTAGCGGTCACGCCCGGCCAGGAAGAGATAGTTCAACGCCTCGAAGTGATGCGGGTCGAAGACCGCGTCGGCGTCGCAGCTCGTGACCGTGTACCGCTTGATGTCGCCGCCGCGGGCCTCGATGAGGCGGATGTACGCCTGTCGCGCCGCCCAGGCCTCGTTCGAGCCCTTGCCCGGCGTCTCGTCCGGCAGCCCGGCGGGATGATACGTCGCGAAGATGTCCCCGAACCGCCCCCGGTACGCGAGCGTCAGCCGGGTGGCCTTGCGCTGCGCCCCCGTCTCGCGCTCTTCCATCGCCAGGACTACGGCCAGTTGCTCCGCGTTCGGCTGCGCCGCCAGCGAGTCCAGCGTGCGCGCCAGTTCCTGTTCGCTTTCGCCGTAGTTCGGAATGATGACCAGGTGCCGAGGCCAGTCCCACTTCTCGGTGTAGGCTCGCTGCTGGCTCCACGCCGCATACTTGGCGGGCCAGTCCGTCCGCTGCCAGCGGCCGATGCGGCGCAGTCCCACCCAGCAGGCGATCGCCACGCTGTAGGAACGCACGACCCAGTACACGTAAAAAGCCAGCAACGATACCGCGAACAACGCCGCGGTGGCCGGGTGGAACGGCGCCCAGAAGATGAACGAGATCAGGAATACAGAGATCGCCAGCGGCGCGGCGTCACCCAGACGCTTTCCAACGCGGCTGTGCGCTTCAAGTGCCGGAATGTATGGAGAAAGAGCAGACGGTTCAGCGGGGAGCCGGAACTGGACCCCGGCTCGCGCCGGACTCGTCTCGATGGCCATAGAGAACCCCTCTATCGAGGTTCTTCCTGCGCCGGCGGGGTTAGCTGACGGACTACGGCGGAAGAAGCCGCTCCTCGCGCCCGGGGCCCGGAAGGCCGTGACGCGGGATTCGCCCCTATTCCTGGGTCCCCCGCTCTTCCGAGCGACCGGAAGATTTGGCGTGCCACACGCTGTCCGTATGTTGGGTCTCTGGCGCAACTAAGTCAACGCAAGAGTGTCAACTCGATCTATCGGATCAA
>CAYGHU010000171.1:0-3547 GCA_964349785.1 uncultured Dehalococcoidaceae bacterium
TCGGTGGTGGCACTGTTCGGTGGTGGCACTGTTCGGTGGTGGCACTGTTCGGTGGTGGCACTGTTCGGTGGCATCATGCGTTGACCCGCTATTGCCGCAACGCTACCGTGAAGATCGAAAGGTGTCTTACTGATGTTCCGTCGCCTGTGCGCCATATTCGTCGCAATTCTGGCAGCCTTGGCCGGGGCGATGTTGGGCAAGAAAGTAGCGGACATGCGCCGGCAATCGCAGGCGCGCGACGAAGCGGATACCGGCATAGGTGATGCTCTGGTACGTCCTCGGGATGTGATTCCAGGGTTGGTGGCGGCCCTCCGCGTCCGCGACCGCCCTTGGTCATATCTCCACATCCCCTCGTGGCTGGCAGCGTTCTCCGTGAACTTCGCATTCGCCGCTGGTGGTCGTGAACTGGGACCGCTCCTCAGGGCGCTGCGAGGTGAGGGCAATGGAGCACCGATGTATCGAGATGCTGAGGATCCGATGGCCTGGGGTGTATCCGCTTCCGCCTCAGGTGCGACCCCGCCTGAGTCCACCGCCGAGTTCCACCCTCTGTGAGCAACTGACACTTATCGGACATGCGCGAATTTACACTCGATGAAGCACAGGCCGCGCTCGAGGTTGTGCGGCACCCGCTTTCGGAACTCCAGCACGCCCAGTACCAACTGAAAGAAGCGCGCGCGGAACTGCAGGCGCTGGGGCGGCGACACCTGAACAACGGCCTGGTCGCAGAGCAGCGCATGCATGACCTGCACCAGGAACAAGTCGCGCTTGCGGAGCAAATACAGCGGCATACCAGCGCAATCAAAGCCGCCGGCGCGGAACTGAAAAGCACCGGCGACGGCCCACTGACTTTCCCCGCCCACATCGCGGGCGTGCCTGCGTGCTGGTGCACGGGGGGAGGCGGATATCGAGTGGTGGCATCCACGCGATACGGGTTTCGCTGGCCGCCGCCGGATCGTCACCGCAGGCTAGGTCAAACATCCGAACGTATTAGCTGTCGATCCATGCCCGGCGTGTAACGGCGCCGGGTCTTAGGATCGTGAGGTGCGGCATCGGTAAGCCGCAGTCGACTGTCAGACGGGGGTAGCGATGTTAATCCGCCCGGCTCAGACCACAGTGACATCCCTGTTGCTCGTCCTCCTCGCGCTCTCCATCGCGCTGGTCGTGGCCTGCGGCGGCGATGATGGCGATGATGAAGACGAGGCGGCCTCAGCCGCGGCCACCGTGACCAGCGGGACACGCCTGAGCGAAATCCGGGACATCAAGTTCGAGTCGCCGATGAAGGTCGCCGCCGGATCCGAGGTGACGTGGGTGAACAAGGATGGTGTGCCGCACAACGTGATTGGCAAGGGTGACTCGTTCAAGTCGGGGAAACTGGACAAGGACGACACGTTCAAGCACATATTCGAGACCGCCGGCAGGTTTGAATTCACGTGCACCTTCCACGCAGGGATGAACGGCGTCGTGGAGGTCCAGTAGGTCGCTGGGGTGGTGATTCGGCTCGCTTGTCGGGGCCTCCACGAAAACCGTATTCTCCGTAGTGCGACCCGGAGCATGCTGTGACTCTCGCGCTCGTCCTCATCGTTGCCTACCTGCTGGGATCGATCCCGACTTCCTACATCGTCGTCTACCGGCTGACCGGCCGGGACATCCGGGCCATGGGCACAGGCAACCCCGGCACGATGAACGTGCTGGATTCGGTCGGCGCCCGAGCGGCGGCCATTGTCGGTATCGGGGATATCTGCAAAGGGATGGCCGCCGTTGGCATCGCGTACCTGGCAGGGCTGGGTGACCGCGACGCGGTACTGGCGGCACTGTGCGCGGTCGCGGGCCACGACTGGTCGATTTTTCTCCGGCTCGATGGAGGGAACGGGATGGCCGCGGCGGTCGGAGGCCTGGTCGCGTTGCTGCCGCAGGAGGCCCTCCTCGCCATCGCGGTGGCGACCGCCATCTGGCTGCTCGGCGGGTCGCGCCGCATAGCCGGCGTCGTTGGGTTGCTCCTCGTGCTCGCACTCGCATACGCCTTCGAGGCGCCTGATGTGAAGCTGATCGGTGCAGTCCTATTGCTCATCCTCACGGCACTTAAGATTTTTCGCTTCGAGGGATTCTCCCCGGCCCGGCCTGGCCGATGACCACATTCAGCGCCACGCTGGAGCAGTTCCGCCATTCGGTCGCGGGCCCTGTCAACCTCGTGCCGCTGGCCCGGCCGGCGCTCCTCATCGCGCGGACCGAGTACGCCGAACTCGACGTCGACGCGTACGAGGAGCGCCTCCACGAACTCGGCGCGCACCTCGAAGCCCGCATCCACCCCGCCGCAGACCTGCGCTCGCAGCTCGCCGAGGCGCACCGGCTGCTGTTCGATGAGTACGGCTTTCGCGGGAACGAGGATGAGTACAGTGACCCGCGAAATCTGTACCTGAACGAGGTAATCGACCGCCGCGGCGGCATACCGGTCACGCTTGCCATCGTGTACGTAGAGGTTTGCCGCGCGGCGGGGATCGATGCGCGTGCGGTGGGCTTGCCCGGACATGTCATCGTCCGTGTGGAGAGCCCGGAAGGCCCAGTCCTCGTTGACCCGTTCCATCGCGGGCGAGAGTTGACCGATGAGGAGTGCCGGCAACTGGTGCGGAGCGTCTTCGGACGCCGTACCCCGTTTCGCGAGCATTTTCTGGAGCCAGTGACGTCCCGGCAACTCATCCAGCGTCTGCTCCATAATTTGAAGGCCGGGTACCTGCAACAGGCCGACGAGGAGCGCGCTAGCCGTGTCATCGAGCTATTGCTCGCGATGTTCCCCTGGGATCTGGACGAGATGCGCGACCGTGGCATGTTGCGCGAACGCATCGGCGACTATAAAGCGGCGCTCGCTGACCTCGAACAGTACATTCAGTATCGGGCAGGCGCCCGGGACATCCAGACGGTGAATGACGCGGTACGCTCGCTCCGCCGCCAGACCGGCTCTCCGGAGCGATGAGCGCCGCGCAATCCCGTAGCGCTGGCGTCTCCACTACCCTGCTGCTACGCTTTGTACTCCGCTTCTTCCATACGATGGCTCCGCAGACAGCTGAGACAGATACCGCATGAGAGAACCCCTCGACGCCAGCGCTGCCCGGCCTCGTGTGCGCCCGTTGCATCCCGCCGATTTCGCACCGGCGCCTTCATTCGTTGTGACTTCCGATACGTTCGAGTACGTCACAGAGCACGCGCTGCAATTCATCGACATTACGGACGACGTACGCGATCTCATCGAACGATCGAGGGTCGTCACCGGCCAGGTGAGCGTCGTCTCGGCGCATACCACCGCCGCCGTGATCGTGAACGAGCATGAGCCGCTGCTGCTGAACGACATAGCGCGTGTACTTTCTCGTATCGCTCCCGCGGGCGACTACTACGAGCACAACGACTTTTCCATCCGGACAGTGAACATGACGGCTGAGGAGTGCGCGAACGGACACGCGCACTGCCAGCATCTGTTCCTGGGCTCCAGCGAGACCATCATCGTCGAGAACGCCGAGCTCAAGCTTGGCCCGTGGCAGAGCATCTTCCTCGTGGA
>CAYGHU010000172.1:0-3537 GCA_964349785.1 uncultured Dehalococcoidaceae bacterium
AAGGCTCGCGTACCGAGGCGCTGTAGCCGCTGTAGTGACTCTGACCCGAACATCTTGACCATGGACGATTCGTAGTTCGGGATCTGGCCAGCTGCTTGGATCGAGACGATCCGGAGCGACATCGCCTCTTCAATCTCAATTTCGATGTGGCGATCCGCAGCCTCGAGCCGAAGTACCGGGTTGCTCGCGAACTGCGACTTCGAGCGGCCCTCGGCCGTGTGGGCATACTCGATGAGCGACTTCAGCTGTCGCCGGGCCATGACTGACGTCCCGATGCCGGAACGTTCGAAGTCCAGCAGCGTCATGCCGACGTACCAGCCACGATTCTCCTCGCCCACTCGGTTCTTGGCCGGCACACGCACGTCCTCGAAGAACGTCTCGTTGAACGGCTGGTTCCAGCCCATGTCGGTCAGCGGGCGGATGGAGATTCCCGGCGTCTTGCGGTCGATCACGAGGAACGAGATCCCGCGGTGCTTCGGCGCATCCGGGTCCGTGCGCACTAATGCAAAGAGCCAGTCCGCGTACTGCGCTCCAGAGGTCCAGATCTTTTGCCCGTTGATGACGTACTCGTCACCTTCGCGGACGGCTCGAGTCTGAAGTGAAGCGAGGTCGGATCCAGCACCGGGCTCGGAGTAGCCCTCTGCCCATGCGACTTCCCCGGAGAGGATCTTCGGCAAATGCTCTGCCTTCTGCTCCGGCGTGCCATGCACGATCAATGTCGGGCCGAGCATCGAGACGCCCATGCCACCGACGGACGGCGCCCCAGCCTTCGCCATCTCGTGGTTGAAGATGAACTGCTCGACCACGGTGAGACCGGCGCCGCCAAACTGCTTGGGCCAGTGGGGGGCAATCCAACCCCGCTCCGCGAGAGCGGCGGCCCAGTTCTGAGCCGCTGACTGAGCCTCCGGGTCGGGTGACTTGCGGTCGCTCTGCCAGCCGCCCTCGAACAGGCCCGTGCCCCGATTGGGGTCACGATATCGCTCGGGCAACCGCTTCTGAATGAACGAACTCACGTCCTCCCGGAATGATCGCTGCTCCGGGGAATCGCTCCAGTCCATAAGGCCTCCTCTACTCGGGTTTCTCTACGGGTAGCCACGGCACGACACCTGGGGCATAGCCCAGACCCACCTGGCCGCTGGCCTGAGCCTTCCGGTACTCCTCGTCGGAGTAGCCCAAGACTTCTCGGTAGACGTACTCGTTGTCCTGGCCGAGTTTTGGAGCGGACCGCCGGAGGTGGTTCGGCGTGTTCGCCATGCTGAAAATCAGACCAGGTGTACGTCGGACCCCGTAATCGGGATCCGACAGCTCTTCGAAGAAGCCGCGCGCGTTGAGCTGCGGGCAGGCGAACGCATCGCCGTCCGTCTGAACCGGTCCGGCGATCACACCGGCGGCTTGCATCGATTGGAAGAGTGCGGCATCCGAGTGCTGGCGGGTGTACGTGGCTATCTCGCGGTCGAGCAAGAAGCGGTGCTCGAAACGACCCGACTCTGACTTGAAGCGTCCGTCCGTCGCGAGCGCCGGCGCACCGAGGACCCGGCAGATCGCCTGCCATGCCTCGTCGGAATCGCAGTCGATGCCGATCCAGCGATCATCGCCCTCACAGGGATAGAAGCCGTGCGGGGCGTGGGCACGGTCCTGATTCCCCTGCGGTCCGGCATCCCGGTTGTTGACCGACCAATCGAGGATGAAGTCACCAAGAATCGGGAGGAAGTTCTCAGCCTGCGAGAGTTCGATCATCTGGCCACGTCCGGTGCGCCTGCGGGCGCGCAGCGCCATGGCGACACTGAACGCCCCCATCACGCCTGCGACCGCGTCGCCCGTGTAGACATCGCCCGCAGCCTCCGGGGTTTCATCCGGGTACGAGCGGAGATAGTGGTGGCCGATCATGCCCTCGATGTGGGTGCCAAGCGCTCGGTAGTTCTTGTACGGGCCAGAGAGCCCGAACGCCGGCATCCGCAGCATGATCAAGTTAGGGTTGCGTTCCTGCAGGACGTCGTACGTCAGGTTCGCCTTCTCGATGGTTTCCGGAACGTTGTTCTCTACCAGGACGTCGCACTTCTCGATCAGCCGGAGAAACGCCTCGCGCCCTTCCGACGTCGTGATGTCCGCAGTCATCGAACGCTTGTTCCGCGCGTGTGAGTTAAAGCCCGCACTTCGATTCCAGGGATCGTCCCCGGGGTCGAAGTCCGGGTACGAGAAAAGGGTCATGCCCATCCTGGCCAATTGGCGAAGAGCAGCCTCTGGGGGAGGCTGCATGTCCGCCCCCCTCGTTAGCGGCTGGATCCGCGTGCGTGGCTCCACGCGGATGACCTCGGCACCCCATTCGGATAGCAACTGGGTGACGTATGGCCCAGCCCATACGACGGTCACATCCGCGACCCGGATGCCTTCAAGTGGTAATGAGGCCATTGCGATTCTCCCGCCGCTCCTAGATGACGCCCTGGGCGCGGAGCTGAGGCAACTCAGCCAACTCGATCCCGAGTTCGCCGAGTAGTGCCTCATTGTGCTCGCCCAGAAGGGGCGCACGTTGCGGCGCCGGACGTGGCGTGTCTGACATGATGAACGGCCGCCCGGGATACTCGAACGTGCCCGCGACCGGGTGTTCGATGGAGTCCCATACACCGCGCTCGCGATAATGCGGATCGGTGACCAAGTCCCCGGGCGTGTTCACGACTCCCGCCAACAGACCGCGACGCTGACCTTCCGCCACTGCCTCGCGCTTGTTCTGCTGGAGGAGCCAGACGAGGTAGGAAGCGGACACTTCCTCCACAAACGCTGGGTCGAGCGTGGTCGGTTGCTGGACGAGACGCGGGTCTCCAACCAGATCCTCCCGACCGATCATCTCGACGAATTGATCCATCCGGGCTCGACCAGTGGCGAGCAGGTTGATGTACCCGTCGGCAGTGGGTTTGACGCCGCCGGCCAGCGAGATACCAGCACCTTGCGTTCGCTTCGCCGAAACACCGGTATAGCCGTACGCCGTCAAACTGATTGTCCGGCGATCCCGGGTACCGGCCTGCGTCTGGTAGATGGAGATATCGACGTGGTCGCCCTCCCCGCCCCCTTCGACGCGGAACAGCGTCATTACGGCGGAGTACGCGGCAACGGCACCAGCCTGCATCTGCGCCAGCGGGCCGGCGAGTTTGAGCGGTTCGCGAGCGGCGGATCCAGTCTGCAGAACGGGCCCGCCCATCCCCTGGTAGATGATTTCAGAGGCACGGAGGTTCGCATCCGCGTACGGCCCCGTCTGACCCCACGGCGTAATCGAGACGTACACGAGGTCGGGGTGGCCTGCGGACAGCGACGCGTAGTCCAGTCCGCGCTGCGCGAGGCTGCCAGGCCTGCTGTCTTCCACGATGATCTGCGCGGTTGACGCCAGACGGCGGAGTAGGTCGCTGCCCATTCCCGTCGCGGGGTTCAATGTCACGGACCGCTTGTTGGTGTTGAGATGCAGGAACAGCAGGGAGCGTTCTGGCCCCGGCTCGTCACCGGCGAATGGCGGGCGGGCGCGGGTGGGATCCCCGCCGGACGGCTCAA
>CAYGHU010000173.1:0-3503 GCA_964349785.1 uncultured Dehalococcoidaceae bacterium
GGACACCGCCCTCTCAAGGCGGAGATCGCGGGTTCGAATCCCGCATGCGCTACCAATCCCTGATGCTGGCAGCTCGTCCAGCTTCGGTTTTCTCGGCTGATCTGCTACCGTCGATGTATGCGCATCGGCATTCTGTCAGACACTCATCTTCCCGCGACGGTGCCCACGCTCGACGAACTGGGATCGCACGCGGCCGATCTACTGTCCTCCGTGGACTTGATCATCCATGCGGGGGATGTCGTGTTGCCTTCGGTGCTCGACTGGTGCGGGCAGTTCGCGGAAGTGATCTGCGCCCAGGGTAACCACGACCACTTCGACGATTCTCGGATGTCGCCCATAGTCGTTATCGAGCGTGAGGGCTGGCGCATCGGGGCAGTGCATGACGTGGAGGGCATCCCGCCGTACGTGAACACCGTGGAGGAACTGAAGAAGTTCGTCTATCACGACACCTCGCTCGATATCTTGATCGCCGGAGACTCGCACTACGAACGTCTCGAATACCGCGACCAGACGCTGCTCCTTGACTCAGGAAGCCCGATCTTTCCGCACCACCGCACGACTCGACTTGGCTCGATGGCCGTGATCGAACTGACCCGCGATGGCGTGCATGCCGAGATCGTCCCGCTGGGGGAGAGTCCCGGTCTACCGAATCCCAGCACACCGGCCCACATCGATTTCGACCGCGGGGGGATGGTCAGCGCCTCGATCGGCGGCGTGCCGCAGGACATCGACCGTGGGCGGATACGGTGGAGACCGGCGGGGGCGCCTCGGCTGCCGGTGTGATCGGGATTGGGGCGGCTGCGCCGGATGTCGGCGGTAAGCCACGCTTTGTTAGACTCAGTCTGTGGTCAGCGAAGATGTACGCTCGGAGTATGAGGCGGCATGGGCCGACTGGCAGGCTCAGTTGGTGAAGGTACACGCGATGTTCCTCCATAGCGAACGGATGCATCCTACGCAGATCAAAGGACTCCTGAACCGGGAGGCGCGGGCCAAAGAGCGGTACGATGAGGCGCGGCGTCGTCTGCTCGGGATCCAGGACGAATAAAGTGACAGCGGGATCGCCACTGGCGCCGGCGGTCCGCCATGGGTGGCTGCGCGATGGCTATCCTCGCTCCTTCCTAATCGGCACAGCGTTTGCTGTGGCCTGGTCTCCCTGCATCGGGCCGATCCTGGGCGCTGTCTTGACGCTGGCGGCGGCGTCCGGGACCGCCCTGCAGGGCGGTCTATTACTTGTGGCCTACTCGCTCGGGCTGGGGCTATGGTTCCTGGCGTTCGGAGCGTTCTTTGGGTGGCTGGCGCCGAGGATGCGGCGAGTGCAACAGCACATGCCGCTACTGCTTGTCGGTGGGGGGGCGATGTTCATCGTCGTCGGGGCGTTGATGTTTCTTGGTGACTTCGGGCGATTGAACCAGCAGTTTCAATCGCTGGGATTCTTCTTCGGCCGGACATCAGACGCCGAAGAGCAGCTCTCGTCGGGCACCGCCGGGCCGCTTGGGCCGTTGATTGCATTCTTCGGGGGCGTCGTGTCGTTCCTCTCTCCGTGCGTGCTCCCGCTCGTGCCGGTCTATCTCGCGAACATGGCCGGGCTGGCTGCCATTGAAGATGGCCGGTCTGGCGGGGAGCGACGGCGGCTGATCCTCCATGCCGTGCTGTTCATCGCCGGGTTCACTCTCGTGTTCGCAACCGTGGGGGCATCAGCCGGGTTCGCGGGAGACTTGGTCCAGGATCAACTGGTGCTGCTGACTCGGGCCGGCGGGCTGGTGCTCATTGTCTTCGGGCTGCACATGAGCGGGTTGGTGCATCTGCCATACCTGGACCGGACGTATCAGATACCGGTTTCGTAGTAAGGCGGGTGGCGCACCAGCGCATGCCCCGTACAATTGGTACATGGATCCTGACTTCGGCATCGATATCGAGGAGATGGGCCGCGTCTTTGACGAAGCCGAGGTCGTTGTCGTGCGTTTTCATGTGATTTCACAACGGCTGCTCATCGATGCCCGGTCCGCTCCCGGCGATCCTCCTATCGTCCGTCTCGTTCCACCGGCTTCGTCCGCCGAGGAGCGCTACCGCTATCTCAAGCGCGAACGCCCCGGAATGTCGGCTCCCGACCAGATCACCGTCGTCGGGTGGCCTCGCTATATCCAGGTGATGAAGGACATTGGACTCTGGAGCCGTCTCGAAGAGCGGCTGGTACGCGAAGCTGGCCCCGAGGCTGTCCGCGAGGCGCAGCAAGCGTTCGACAGCATCCGCCATGCTGAACGGGCCGAGGTTGCCGCGGCCATCGCCGGGGGTGAGGGGTACGAGTCTCTCTGGGAGCGCAGTGCATCCCGATAACCTCGATATGCCACTGACGCCCCTGCCTCTCCTGTTGAAGCCTCTCCGGCGGGGGCGAATTCGGCGTCTGGCGTCGCTGCTCCTTGTGAGTGTCTTTGTGGCGGCTGTGGCCGCATGTGGCGGCGGCGGAAATTCCGCCGCGGAACGCGATGCCTCGGCCGTTGTCGCGCAGGTGCCGTTCGCCGTCGGTGAGCGGCTCGTCTACGAGCTGCGGGACGACCACGGTGTCATTGGGCACGGCACACTGACGGTGGCACAGGAGGGCGACGGCCTTGTGTTGCGGCAGGAGTACACAGAGGCGACCGCTCCCGAGGGCGAGAAGCCGACATCGGATCGCTCGGCCTCTGAGGTGGACGCCAAGACGCTGCGGCCGCGGTCGGTCGAGCGGGTCATCGAGCGGCGCGACGACACGGATCAGTACAACGGCGAGTATGCCCCCGACGGCCGCAGCGTCAGCATGACGAAGGACGGCGACTCCAAGGAACGGACGCTGGAGCTGCCGGAGCATGCGTACGAGAATGAGTCCTCGCTCTGGCTATGGCGCACGCTCGCTTTCGCCGAGGATTACCGGAGCCGCTACGTGTCAGTGAACACGATCGAACGCAAGCGGCAAACCGTCGAGCTCGATGTCACGGGACAGCAACGGATCACCGTCCCGGCGGGCACATTCGAGACATGGCGGTTGCAGATCCGAAATGGACGCGCAACCAGGGTCGCCTGGGTAAACGTCGAGGCTCCGCATCAGGTCATCCAGTGGGACAATGGCGACACGGTCTTCCTCCTCGACGAGATTCAGTAGGGTTGCCTGCGCCCGGCGGCGTCAGGCGTAGCCGGCCCGCACTTCCACAACGCGTTCGATGCCGGCGAGATCGCGATATAAGCGTGGTGGCGCATGAAGCGCGTCGCTCAGCATGCGCGCCACAGCCCCAGCCTGTCCGAAGCCAACCTCGAGCAGGACGGCGTGGGGGCTGGCGGCGAGGTGGTCGGGTAGCTGGGCGACCAGCGCCCGGATGACGTCGAGGCCATCGGGGCCGCCATCGAGGGCCGCTCTGGGCTCCCAGTCGCGGATCTCGGGAGGGAGCCGGTTGACCTCCTCAGTGGGGATGTACGGCAGATTGGCCGCCACGACGTCGACGGGGCTGGGTAGGGACTCCAGGAGGTTGCTGGCG
>CAYGHU010000174.1:0-3498 GCA_964349785.1 uncultured Dehalococcoidaceae bacterium
CCTGTCCGAATGCTGTAACCCATGTGTACGAAATGAGTATAGCACGCAACTATTTCCTCACCGGCAGCCTCCCGGCTACGAATCCGGTGCGAGAGGAGCATAGTCCGCCGCTCTCAGAGAGCGCCGCAGGGACCACTGCCACGGGCATGACGTTCCAGGGGCTGCAGCTGATGCGGTGGTTGCTAGACACCTGCGCTACGGCGGACGAAGCGGAGCAGGCGCCGCTCACCGCGAAGCAGTACTACGCGTTTACGCCGTGTCACTACATCGTGGCGGATCGGGTGGGCCGCTCGTTCATCTGCGAGAACTCAACGGGGCGCAACGCGCAGTACGTGCTAGAGGGGAACGGGCGTCCGCAGGTCGTAACGGACTTCCAGGTCCATCGGCACCCCGCGACGGACGCGGTTTTCGGCGAGCCGCTGTCGGTGCGAACAATGCGTTCTGGCGGTGCCAGGCGGTCGTGCGGCAGGTGGAATCACACGAGGGGCTGTTCACTCCGGACGATGTGAAGGCGGCCAACTCATGCGTGGGTGTGCGCCCGGGTGCTCGATACGTTGAATGCGGATCCGGCCAAGCCCGCAGTGGAGGTGGATCGCGCACGCTGTGGCATAGCCTGTACGACCAACGCGCGGGAACAGCCGACTTCAGCTTCTACCTGAGGAACGACGCGGGCGCGGACGGAACGACTCGTGAGCGCCTAGCGAGTACCTGCGGTTCGCTCTTGACCCGTCGATGTCCCGGTCGAGAGCAGGTAAGTCTGGTGCCAGCGGCGTGAACGTGTCGCGCCACGCTAGACTCGCCTGGAGGTTGGGTGAGGAGGTGCGAGGGATGCCCGAGGAGCATGTACGCCTGGTGTACTCCACCGACGGCGGGCCGGTATCCCAGCCGCCGGCCACGCGGAAGCCGAAGCCTGCTACATCGACGCGACGGGCCGACCCCGACGATGGCGTCGTCCGGATCCGGCGTGAGAAGAAGCAACGCGGGGGTAAGGTCGTGACGATTGCCACTGGTCTTCCCGGCGCGCCCGCGGAGCTCGATGAGTTGCTCAAGGTCCTCAAGCAGCATTGCGGAGCAGGTGGCACGCGCGAGGCCGACGCGCTTGTGATTCAAGGCGACCACCGGGAGCGCCTCGCCCGGAAGCTCGAATCGCTCGGCCACCGCGTCAAGTTGGCGGGTGGCCAGTAACCAGGCCGGTTCGTTCTGTAGGACTTCCCGCATGATCAAGGCATAGGCGCGCTGCGCCTTTTCGCCGCCGCGGAATTCAAACTCATAAGCTTCGGAACCGGGTCTTTATGACAAGCTCGCTGGTGGCACCGAATAACCCTCGACCTTCATCCACGCTGCTGCCAGCGGTGATCTTATTGAACGCCGCGCTCAACGATCCCTGACGCGTCGAGGAGACTCCTCGCCACGGAGCCAGCGTCCGAGCTCCTCCGTGAAGATCGTGTCGACTCGCAGCTGGGTGCCGGCGGACCGGGCGGAGTTGTGGGGGCTGACGATCACATTGGGGAGATCCCAGAGCGGCGAGTCCTGCGGGAGCGGTTCACGTTCGAATACGTCGAGGTAGGCGCCTCCGAGGCGGCGCGAGGCGAGGCCCGCGGTGAGGGCCACTTCGTCCACGAGCTCACCTCGAGAGACATTGACGACGAGCGCACCCACCGGCAACAGGCCGAGCGTCGCGGCGTCGAACACTCCGCGGGTCTGGGCGGTGAGCGGAGCGGCGATAACGAGCATGTCCGCGCGAGGCAGCACGTCGTTGAGGCGGTCTGGCGCTGCCCATTCGTCCACGCCGTCCGCAGCGGTGGCGGGCGTGCGCCGGACGCCGATGACGCGTATCCCGAAGGCCCGGGCGAATCGCGCCACGAAGCCTCCGATGCCACCGAGCCCGAAGACCACCATGGTCTGCCCTCGTAACTCCCCGGGCAGTCGCTCGGCGGAGAGGCCGTTCGGGTCCGGCTCCCACGCATGTCGGCGCTGGGCTTCGATCCAATGCGGGATGCCCCTGTTCAGGGCGAGCAGCGCGGCGATGACGCTCTGGGCGATCGGCTCAGCGGTGACGCCCGCGGAGTTGGTGACGACGACACCCCGGTCCATCAATTCCTGGAAGGCGGGGTCATCCGCGCCGGAGTGGCCAAGGTGGAGCCACTGGAGGTTGGGGGCACGTCTGGCGCTGCCGAGCACTTTCCGCGCGGGCGCGAGGCCGGAGGCGACGTTGAAGAATGCGGCCTCCACGCGGCTGAGCTGTTCCTCGGAGAGCACGATGCCCTGCTCTTCAGGCGCGACGACGATCTCCAGGCCCGGGTGACGGGCGAGGTCCTCGCGGAGGCGGCCGGCAACGTCGGCGGGTAGGAGAAGGACAGGCATGAGGGCGAGTCTACAGCATCCTTCTAAGGGAGGGGAGGCACCGGATCGAGCGAAGTGGATGCCGGAGAAGCGGTTTGCGACACCCTCGAGTGAGCATTAACGTCCCATCAAGCTCAGGATCGCGCTGCCAACTTGGATTTTGCTAACGACTGCCGGGAGCCGACGATTCTGCCTCGGATGCGGGTAATCGAGGAGGCGTACGTGACGGAAGTGAGCGGGTCGCCCGGCTGATGCGGCACGAGCGACTGCACGGGATTTCCGCGACGAGGGTGCCGCGCCTGACCGTCACCGGCGATCCACGACGACCTAGTGCGCGCCGTTTCGTTGCCGACGCCCCGACCGGCTCTGGTTGACCGATATCACCGAGCACCCCACGCGCGAGGGCAAGCTCTACTGCGCCGCGGTGCTGACGTGTACTTGCGGCGCATCGTCGGCTGGTCGATCGCCGATCACCTACATGCGGGGCTGGTGGTCGGCGCCCTGGAGACGGCATGTTGGCGGCGAAAGCCAGTTGCCGGTCAGGCGGTAGCGCACTCGGACAGAGGCACCCATGGCAGTACACCGCATGGCCGTTCGGGCACCGCCTTCGCACCGCGGGGTTGCTCGGATCGATGGTCGCGTCGGCGCCGCCGCTGACAACGCGATGATGGAGTCCTTCTTCGGGACCCTGCAGTTCGAACTGCTCGACCGTCAGCGCCAGGCACGCGCCGCCAGCTCGCCTCCGCTGTTTTCGAGTGGATCGAGGCATGGTACAACCCATAGCCCCGCACACCTCGATCGACAATCGGAGCCCTGCCGACTTCGAGCGGTTGCACTCTCCGCCAGTAGGTGCGACATGATCACTAAACCTGTGCGGTCCGGAAAACCGGGTCAACCGCCAATCTCATCCTCCAGCCGTTCGAGGAGTCCCAGGTCCTCGATTGGAATGATCGCGGAAACGCGGCGTCCCCAGCGGGTGAGGCGGATCCCGTTCCTGCTGGTAGGTGGCGTGGTTGACCAGGTCCGCGAACTTCCTCGCGCGCCTGGCTGAGAGCTAAGTCCACATCGCCGGGCGCCTGCCACCCTGCCCGGCTACGTCATACAATCTTCCCAGCAGACAACCGCGCGAGGAGGGGCCAACAGCGATGGCGATCC
>CAYGHU010000175.1:0-3469 GCA_964349785.1 uncultured Dehalococcoidaceae bacterium
ACATCACCGAACGCTTCGAACAGGACCGCGAGCAGCGCCGCCGCCTCGCCGACCTACAGAAGCAGGTCGAGGAGGCCTCCAGTACGTCGTAGAGTGCGCACTAGTAATGCCACCATCTGATACGATAGATTGGCAAGCCGAGCGCGGGCGCGCGGCGCGGCATACGCAGCGGTCGCTCATCGCACTCGCCCGCCGGGCCGGCTGGACCGTTCAGCCGGGTCGAGGCAAGGGCAGTCACGTGCTCCTGACAAAGCCGGGAGCCGCTCGCCCGGTCGTCATCCAGCAGCGCATGTACCGCAACGCGGCGCTGAGCATCATCGACCAACTCGAGGAAGGGAGTGACTGATGCCCCAACCCGCCGAGGCCATCATCGCCAGCGCGCTCAACGCCCCATACACCCGCGTCTTCAATAAGGAGGAAGACGGCGGCTACTCCGCCTGGGTGGTGGAGCTCCGCGGGGTCAACGCCGCGGGAGCGACCATCGAGGACGCGAACCGGGACCTCGAATACGCCATCGCCGACTGGGTCGCCTACGAAATCGAGGCTGGCCACGACATCCCTGCCCCCATCGGACCCGAGCAGTACTCCGGGCGTCTCACCTTCCGCATCCCGCCCAGCCTGCACCATCAGGCAGTCGTCCGCGCCCAGGTGGAAAACGTGAGCCTCAACCGCCTGCTGTCAGATGCCGTTTCCCGATACCTCGGCGGAGTCGTTTCGGTCTCCGGCCCCCGCGCCGCCGATGACGTCGAACATCCGTCCCGGCTCTCGCACTACAGCTCAGACCCCATCGCACCGCGCACCCGCATCCGCGAACGGGAGCCCGACGCCTAACAGGGCGAGGAGGCATCGAGTACGTTGTAGGGGTGCCACCACCTCTGGTATGGCCCCTCTGCCCCAATAGCACGTATGCAGGGGCGTGAACACGGTGACGAACGCCTATTCGCGTATGAACATGAACCGTTTAGGTTGACAGTTGTCAACTCCGGTTTGCATATTTGCGGGGGACGCAACGTACAAAGAGAGGATGACGATGGAAGCCACGCAGCCTCAGCGAACATCACCCGGCTCAGACAGCGTCATGCGGCCAGCAGATTGGCGAGCAGTCCAGCAGACTGTACAGTCGCGCTGGAAGAAGGCACAGCAGGCTCTTCGCAACACGGAGCAGCCCAAGCGCACCTAGGAGCTGAGCGTGGCGGTCGTCGCTGTCATCTTCGACTTCGACGATACGCTGGTGCCAGACTCTACATCCGCACTTCTCGCAAGCAAAGGTCTCAACCCCGTCGAATTCTGGACGGTTCGGGCTAAGGCGCTTATCGACGACGGATACGACCAACCGCTTGCGTATCTAAAACTGCTCTTGGACGAGGTACGCGAGGGAGCCTTGGCAGGCCTGACGAATGCTGATCTCGCCGCCTTCGGTGCCGCCCTTGACGACACCTGGTTTCCGGGCTTGCCTGGTCTGTTCGACGACCTCAGAGGGGTCGTTAACAGCTACCGTGATATCAGCGTGGAGTTTTACATCATTTCTGGTGGCCTCCAAGCTCTCATTGAAGGAAGCACACACGTCCAGAGGCATTTTTCTGGCGTGTATGGCTGCCAGCTGGGCGCAGACCCTCAAACTGGTGTCGTCGATAGCATCAAGCGATGTGTCACATTCACGGAGAAGACGCGGTTCCTCTTCGAGATCAACAAAGGCATCTCACCAGAAGATGCTAGTAAGAATCCGTACCTCGTGAACGCGCTCGTGGATGAGGCAAGTCGCCCGGTGCCGATGCAGAACATGATCTACGTCGGGGATGGCCTCACTGACATCCCATGCTTCTCAGTGATTGAGAAGGGCCATGGAGTTCCTCTAGGTGTGCTGAAGCCTGGTCCTGAGTCCGCGAAACAAGCATTCCAACAGCTGGTTGCCACCAAACGCGTAGTCGGTGTTCACTCACCCGACTACCGAGAGGAGGCCGACCTCGGGGGAATCCTGCGTGCAGCTATCGCGACCACTTGCGGGAACATCTCCGTAGCCCGCGCCCGCGCTGTCTAACATGCCGCGGTAAGCATGAGCGGTTTATATCGAAGCATCCTCGACCCCCCTCGAAAACCTCGGCTCGCCCGCACACCTCGCCCGCAACTGCGCTACCATATCCCCACCATGACCACCGTCGCACAGTCCGAAGCCGTCACCAAAGCCGCCGCCGCGAAGGCCGCCGGCCGCCGCCTGGCCGCCGCCGGCACCGACCAGAAGGACGAGGCGCTGCACCACATCGCCGACGCGCTGGTCGCCGAACAGGCGCGCATCCTCGAGGTGAATGCCGGCGACATCCAGCGCGGGCAAGAGAAAGGCCTGACGGAATCCTTCGTCGACCGCCTCACCCTCACCGCTGACCGCATCGCCGGCATCGCCGCCGACACCCGCCAGGTCGCCACCCTCGAGGACCCCGTCGGCCACATCGAGGACATGCGCACGCGCCCCAACGGGCTGCAGGTCGGACAGATGCGCGTCCCGCTCGGCGTCATCGGCACAGTCTTCGAGTCGCGGCCCAACGTCACCGTGGACATCGCCGCCCTCTGCCTGAAGTCCGGCAACGCCACCGTCCTCCGCTCCGGCTCGGACGCGCACGCCACCTCCTCGGTCCTCGCGGGCATCGTCGTGCGCGGCGTCGAGGCGGCCGGCCTCCCCCCAGGCATCGTGCAGTTCATCGAGTCCACAGACCGCGCCGAGGTCGGCGCGATGCTCCGCGCCCACGAGTACATCGACCTCATGATCCCCCGCGGCGGCGCCGACCTCATCCGCCGCGTCCGCGACGAGGCCACCATGCCCGTCGTCGCCGGCGGCATCGGCGTCTGCCACACCTACGTCGACGCCAGCGCGGACATCGAGATGGCGCGCGACATCGTCGTCAACGCCAAGACCCGCCGCCCCTCCATCTGCAACGCGCTCGACACCGTGCTCGTCCACTCGGCCGTCGCCGCGCAGCTCCTCCCCGAGCTCGCCCGTGAACTCGGCAATCGAGGCGTCACACTGCACACCGACGACCGCGCCGCGCCACTCTGCCTGGACGCCCCAACCCTCCCCGTGCGGCCCGAAGACTATGACCGCGAGTGGCTCTCGCTCGACTGCTCCGTCCGCGTCGTGGACTCCCTCGACGAAGCCCTCCAGCACATCGAGGATCACGGCAGCGGCCACTCGGAGGCCATCATCACAAACTCCTACCCCGCCTCGCGCCGCTTCCTCGCGGAGGCCGACGCCGCCGCCGTCTACGTCAACGCCTCCACCCAGTTCACGGACGGCGCGCAGTTCGGCCTCGGCGCGGAGATCGGCATCTCCACCCAGAAGATGCACGCCCGCGGCCCCATGGCCCTCCGCGAGCTCACCTCCTACAAGTGGATCGTCCTCGGCGACGGCCAGACCCGCCCGCTATAAGGGCGATCAGGAAGGTGTCCGGGCGACATGCCAGGACGCGCCCCGCCGCAT
>CAYGHU010000176.1:0-3464 GCA_964349785.1 uncultured Dehalococcoidaceae bacterium
CGCCTCCGAGGACCTGGAAGCGATCGAACGTTTACAGGTGATCGTGGACCTTGGGCGCCTCATGGTCGGCCAGGGACGCCTCGATGAAGGTGAGCACCTCTCAACGGTCGCCTACGCCGAGGCGACAGCGCTCGGCGAGGTTCCTGCTGCAGTCGAGGCCGAGATCACCCTACATGTCCGGTTCCTCTACGACGGGTTGCCGCGTCGCGCACTCGACCACGGTCGGAGGAGCCTGACACTGGCACACCGCCATTCCGACAAGGGGCTGCAAGCACGGACGCTCTCAGCAATCGGCAATGCCTTGACGGATTCGGTGGGACTCATCCGCGCGTTCAAGTGGCTGCAACGAGCGCGAGAACGCGCTGAGACTGCCGAGGATTTCGCTACCTTGTCTTGGACGACGCAACTCCTCGCGGTGAACTGCGTTGAACGTGGCGACTGGACTGCCGCTGAGCAGCTGACCTCAAATGCGGCATACATCGACGACGTGCTTCATCGCTCGCGGTCGCTGCGACTGTCTTCCGCACTTCAGCACTGGTTGCAGTCCCTTCGCGGTCACCCCGTCGAGTTCCTGCCTCTCCCAGACAATCTTGATCTCGACCATGCGACCGACCGGGCTGAGGTGATTGTCTTTCAGGCGATGTGCGAGCGCTGGCTCCTGACGGACCACGCCTCCCGCGCCCTAGTCGGAGCTACGGAGATGATCCACGCCCTAGAAGCCAAGCCGGGGAACCGAAGACAACTGATCACCTACGCGTTGCCGGCGCAGGCCATGATCGCGTTCGAACTCCAGGACTCGGATACACTGGCCTCAGCCGGATCTCGCTTGGGCATGTTGCTGCAGGATGTCGGGCACGAGCACGGCCTCGTACTACCAGAGTCCTGCCTCACGAAGGCCATGTTGCACGCGGTCCGCGACGAGTGGGCACTTGTCCCGCCTGCGTCTCTTCAGGCGGCCATCGCCTTCGAGCAACTCGGGTACCGTCGCCGTGCGGCGGCGGCTCTTCAACTAACAGGCAACGCGTATCGAGAAATCGGCGAAACCGAACTCGCTCATCGCTATCTCGCGGAAGCATTCACCGCGTTCCGCGACATGGGCGCGACCCCTCGAATGGACGCCATCCGTCGTTCGTTCCACCTACTCGGGCGACGCGCCCCTCGTGACCAGATAAGGCCTGGCGAACTGACGGCACGACAGTGGCAGATCGCCATCCACGCCGCCGACGGGAAGTCCGACCGGGAGATAGCAGCCATCCTCGGGATCCGGTACCGGACCGTCACCACACATATCTCCAACATTTTGCATGCACTGCGGATGAGCACACGCTCAGACCTGTCTGACTGGATATCTGGTACCAGTTGACCATTCGTGGTTGCCTAGAGGGTGGCAAGGAGGGGACGACATGGCGGATCGGTTCACATCGCGCACCTGGACGGTGCGTCCTCGAAACGCGTCGAACGAGGGGATCCACAACGACGCGGCGGCCCAACGTCTGGGCTTTCGTGGCGCGTTTGTCCCTGGCGTCACGCTCTACGAAAACCTCGTCGTGGGGCTGCTCACACAGGATGCAGCCTGGCTCTCGCATGGCCGGACGGAGATGAACTTCCGACGACCGGTATACGACGTGGATGAGATGACCTTCACCATCAACAGTGAAACGCAGGGCTGGCAACTCGCGAGTGAGGGAGAGCCCCGTCCGCGAGCCTACGGCGTGCTCCAATTCGACAGCGAGCCCCCATTGATCCCGACGGGCCAACTGGTGCCGAAGGACGGCAAGCCCCTAGGCGATCCGGCTCAGGTCGGGGCGCTGATGGAGTCAGCAGTCGAGTTCCCGGCCGAGCGCATGGAGGCTGCCGCGAAGGCATCCGGATTTCCGCTCTCAGGTTCCCCTCGTGTCGTGCCTGCTGGCCTCTGGACGAACCCGGTGGACATGCTGCATGCGTATTTCGACTGCCCGGTGACGATCCACCTCACCAGCAGAATCTGGCACCAGTCCCCGCTGCTGGAACATGAGATCCTCCAGAAGCGCGGCCAGATCATTGGTTTCGAGGAGCGAAACGGGAATCGCATTGTGCATTTCAACGCTGAACTGACCGCGTCTGGCCGCCCGATCGCAACCATTGCTCACTCCAGCGTGTATAGGATGCGAGACGCCCGCGAGTAGGCGGGGCTTGCCAGCCCAGACTACTGACCGCGGGTGGCTACGTCCCTCAGTCCAGCCAGTCCGGGCCCGAAGGACGATCGCGCGTTCAACGGATTATCCGTTTGATTGCGCGCCTCGAAGCCCTTGCGTACAAGGGCAGACAGCGCATGGATGCCGTACGAATGGGTATAGTCCCTCAGGCATCTCAGCACACGAAGCATCAGACACGGGGGCATGGCGTGGAACCATTCAAGAACCGCTACTGCATCGTGGGTGTAGGGAACACGCCGTACGGGCGTAACCCCGGCCTGTCCCAGTTGGGCCACAACGTCAAGGCCATTCGCGCGGCGGCCGAGGATGCGGGCCTCGCGATGAGCGAGATCGATGGCGTCCTGACGAAAGCGCCCTCGTCCACGTTTCCCATGCTGTGGGCACCGCGCGTGGCGGAGGCCCTGCAGATCGTCCCGAAGGTTGTTGGCACGATCGATCAGGCTGGCGCGAGCAATATTTCGCTGATCCAGTATGCGATTACCGCGATCGAGCTCGGCCAGGCCTCAGTTGTCGCCTGTTCGTACGGCGACAATCCAGCGACCGGCTCCCGCGACAACTACCGACGTCCCCGCGGCGGAGATGCGTTCGCGGGACTCTTCGGTGCGCCGCTGGCCTATGCGATGGTCGCGCGGCGTCACATGGAGAAGTACGGGACGACACACGAGCAGTTGGGCAACGTGGCCGTGGCACATCGGCACCACGCCAGCATGAACCCGAACGCCCAGTTCCAGGATCCGATCACTATGGAGGACTACGAGAACTCCCGCTGGTTGGCCGAGCCATTCCGTCTGCTCGACTGCTGCCCGGTGTCTGATAGCGGCGCGGCTTGGATCGTCACCACAGAGGAGAGGGCAAAAGCGCTCAAGCAAAAGCCGATCTACGTGGAGGGACTCGGTCAGGGACACCCAAGCTGGGAGTTCTACCGACGCGATGACCCGACGGTGAGCGGCGCTCAGGTGGCATCTGAGAGCGTCTTTCGGACGGCTGGCATGGGTCCGAAGGACATCGACTTTTGCGAGTTCTACGACTGCTTCACGATCGTCCCAATCATGACGCTCGAAGACTACGGGTTTGTGAAGAAGGGTGAGGGGGCCGCCTTCTTCGAAGACAAGCGAACTTGGATCGGTGGAGAACTACCGATCAACACTTCTGGCGGTCTGCTCTCCGAGACTGGTATGCCAGGACCCCACCTCATCCTTGAGGGCGTTCGGCAGTTGCGAGGCGAGTACGTAGGTACCCCACGACAAGTCGAGGGCGCGGAGCGTGGGT
>CAYGHU010000177.1:0-3446 GCA_964349785.1 uncultured Dehalococcoidaceae bacterium
GTACGTCGATCGCGAGCGCCAGCGCGGTCACGATGCCAACAATCAACACCACGAGGCCGGCAGCGGCGACGAGATAGCGGTAAACTCGTTCGGGCTCGGTCCGTTCGAGTGAGTCGAGTTGGCCCTCGTCGAGCACCGAGCGGTAGTACGCCCACGTCATGAGCCCCGCGACGGCCAGACCGGCGGTCCACGGAAGGCGCTCGAAGTGTTCGGCCGCGCTCTCGGCGCTTGGCTCTCCAATCCACCACTGGAGCAGCATATGGAGGCCCAGCGCGGCGGCCACGAGCGTCAGGCTCAGGCCGGGAAGCACCCCGAATAGGGAGACGACAACCTGCCATGCGGCGCTGAGTCTGCCGCCACGCTTGAGGCGCAGCACCCAGTGCGACACCCAGACGATACCCCCGACAGCGATTGCCGCGAGCTCTGCTCGCAGCTCCTCGCTCCAATCGAATCCAAGCAGTGGCGCACGAAAGGCGCCGTCATAGACCGGCGTCAGGACGGCAGCGACAGCACTCACACTCGCGCTCAGCAGGACGTACAGCCCCAGCACCGCCCCGAATGAAAGATACAGCCGGTCGATCAGGCGAGTCCCGGACGCAGCCGGCTCACTAGCCGCGATACGGTCGTGCAGCAGCCAGATGGCTCCCCATGCCACCGTCCAACCCCATGAAGTGCCATTGAAATCCGTCACTCCAAGCACAAAGCGAGCCACGGCGAGTCCGTTGATGACGAGGATCACAAGGGCGATTGCGCGAGCCAGATTCAGATACAGCCGGCGGGTCTCGGAAGCCAGTTCGGCCGCCCGGGCGGACGCGACTGAGCGCTGCGCGATCATCGCCGCCAGCAACCATGCGGGTATGCCGACGATGCTGAAGGACAGGGCGATAGCCAGTTCGGTGTCGCTTTCCGCGATGACCGTCTCGCCGCCGGCCGCGTCGAGCGCCCCTCCGAGGAGCAGCGATATGCCGACCCCGGCGAGGATCAGCGCAACGAGACCGACGCCATAGAGGAAGAGACGCCTTACTGTGCCGAGGCCAGTATCCGCAACCCGGCGTGTAGGATGGCCACGACGCGCGCGTAGCACGGCGGCCACGATGCCCGCGATAACGGCGATCGGCAGCATGGCCAGAAGCACGTCGACGATGATGATTACGACCTGCATCGCCGGGTCCTCAATTTGACGGGATTGCGGTTGGCTGCCCAATCGGCTTTCCGAAAGAGGGGCAGTAATAGGAGAAGGGCCACGGCATCTCCGCGAACTCCCATTCGCCTTCCACCTGTTCGAGTTCGAACACCAGCGATTGGGCCGGGTCGCCCAGCCCGAACGGGGTGTCTCGGAACGTCTCGGTCAGGCTGACGTGGACCGCTGCCGTGGCGCCTCGTGGGACCGTCTTCTCCAGGACTGCCCGGATCGCTTCCGAACCCCGTTGCGTGACGGCCTCGCGAGGTGGGGGGCCACATCGCGCTACGAGCGCTGGAGAAAGAAAGCTGAATGCCGCCGTGGCGTCCTTGTCCTCGACTGCTTTGAGGTATTCCTGGACGGCCCTCTCGGGGGTGCCCTCATCGAAACGTTCCTCTTCGCGGAATAGCGCGGCAACGAGGGCGCTCACCGCAAGCAGCATGGCCAGCACGACCGCGATCACGATGAGCAGACGAGTCGATCGAGTCAAAGCTTACCCCCCAGCGACGGCTCCGGTTCGCGACACCGGTCTGGCGTCAAAAGCACATTCCTGCCAGCGTTTATACGGCCGGTGTGCCGTCCGGCAACGATGACGCCCGCCCGGGTATCGATGAGTGCATCCGCCGTCCTCGATGTCTTGACAGCCCTGTGAGCTGATCCGGTCCCGCTACGACTAACGCTGCCACCGCCAGTGCCATGGCCCCGCTGCTCACAACCGCGGCGATGATGCCGGATCCGGCTTCAGATGCCGTAAACGTGTTGAACAGTCCATGCCACAGTACCACCGTGAACAGACTTCCATCGCTGCTGTTGTATAGCCACGTGAGAAACACCGCGCCCAGCGCCAGCCCAATGCTCCAACCGACGATCTCAAAGGCGTCCATGTCCTGGAACGAGGGATTCTCGAAGAACGTCGGTAGGTGCCAGAGCGCCCAACCAAGAAATAGGAGTCCCGTCGCCGGCAGCGCTCGATGCGACTGTTGAAGTCGTGGAAGCGCGAATCCTCGCCAGCCGGTTTCTTCACCGACCCCGAACTGAGGAGATGGACGAGGAAGGTCAAAGGAAGGCCAATCGCGGGGAGGTTGCTCGCTTTCGCGATATCGGCATACGCGGGCCACACTCCGTCGGCAAGCCTGGCGGCGACAAGACCTGCCGCAAACGAGATCAGCAGGCTGGACCAGGCGAACAGCAGCCAGCCAGCCGCCGTCCGAGACGGCCGGTACTGTCTGATCAACGCCAGGATGCCAGTGCGCCCCTCAGTCAATGCTGCGACGATCAGCGCCGCGGCAATCGGGCCGGCGGCGCCCGCGTAATGCCACCATTCCGGGACGGAGCGTTCCCACCAGCCCTGTTCGGACGCGACGCGCGGGAGCCAGAGGCTCCACGAGATCGCGAACGCGAGACCGAAGTACAGAAGCAGCGGATGCCTGTTTGCCAACGCAGCCCCCTACGTGACGGCGCTCCGCCGGTCTGCGAGTGGCCGGAGGAACTCGCGGGCCATCCCCAGCGCTTCGTCGGTGATCGCGATCGACGTACGGGCATCAGTGACCGTACCGGACAGTGCGCGGATAGCATCGATATTCTCTGGGACCACGATCGCCTCATTGTCGACTTCGTACGTGTAGTAGGCTTCCCGCCCGGCGACTGAAAGGATGTCCTCCCACAACGCCACTTCCCACATGTCGCCTCGCGGCCGTCCGAGGTCGCGCATCAGTTCCTGTGTGCTGTTCAGCGCAACAATGCCCTCCGCCTCGCGGACGAACGCGATCCGAGGCGCCAGCCGGAACGCCTCGATGACCTCCTCGCGGCTCGCCTCGCGGCTGAGCTCGACGAACCAGTAGTGCATATGGCCGTGTGTGTGAGCCGCCTTTACCGCCATAGTCACCAACTCGAGATCCGGGAGGACGTCCTGTGCGTCCGGCCCCTGATGACTCGGGATGTGACGCTCCGGCACCAGCGTGTCCATGATCCCGCTTTCATGGGACTCCCACGGATCGGTCGCGCGCCGGATCAGCACACCGCGCGCTCGAGCGAGCAATCCCGCATCGCGGAGGGCGCCAAGCGTGCGCACGATGCTTGTCGTGTTGCAAGAGACGACCCGGGTGGCATCTCGGCCCATGGCGCTTTCATAGTTCGCCTGCGCGACGAACGAATGACCCGTCAGCGCGTGCGACTCGCCGCCCTGCATGATCGCCTTGACGCCTGCCTCGCGATAGCGGGCCAGGTTTGCGCTCGCCACACCCTTCGGCGTCGCGTCGACGACGAC
>CAYGHU010000178.1:0-3435 GCA_964349785.1 uncultured Dehalococcoidaceae bacterium
TGGCCATAATGCCGTAACCGGGATTATGCCGCATGGCCTCCGCTGGAGGCTGGTTTGCCGGGCTTTGGCCATGCGTGGGTTCGGCATAATCAGAGCCCTTCGAGGAACGCGAGGAGTTGGTCGTCGGGCCGGAACCGGTTCGTCGGGGTTGCCGGAGCGGCGACGCGAGCGAGAGCCTTTTCCTTCATCCGCATGTCGGCGTGGATGTAGATCTGGGTGGTCGCGACCGACTCATGTCCGAGCCAGAGGGCGATCACCGCTTGATCGACGCCATGATGGAGCAGGTCCATCGCGGTGCTGTGGCGAAGCGTATGTGGCGTGACCCGCTTCGCAGCGATGCTCGGGCGCGCGCGCGATGCCGTGAGGCAGTGCTTGCGGACCAGATGTTCGAGCGCATCGCGGCTCAGTTGCTCCCCCCGGATCGACGGGAACAGCGGCCTGTTGCCGTCCGAACGGTCGCCGATCCATGCCGCCAGCAGCTTCGCCGTGTCGCGACGAAGCGGCGTGCAGCGTTCCTTCCGGCCCTTGCCCATGCAGCGGATATGCGCGCCGCTGCCAAGCGCCACGTCGCCGCACCGCAAGTTCATCAGTTCGGATGCCCGCAAGCCCGTCTGGATCGCGAGCAGGAGCAGCGCATGATCACGCCGTCCTGCCCATGTCGTGCGATCCGGAGCCGCCAGCAACGCCGCGATCTCTTGGGCGTCGAGGAACGTCACCGCGCGCTTCACATAACGCTTGTTGGGCATCGCGAGGATGCGCTGGCAGTGGAGCAGCCGGGTTGGATCGGTCATCGCGACATAGCGGAAGAACGAGCGGATCGCGGCGAGCCGCGTGTTGCGGCTGCGCGCAGTGTTCCCGCGCGCGGTTTCGCCATGGACGAGGAAGTCAGCGACCAGATCGGCGTCGATGTCTTCGACCGTGAGCTTGACCGGCGGCTTGCCGTGTCGAGCGCTCGCGAACCGCAACAGCAGACGGAACGTGTCGCGATAGCCTGCGACCGTATGTCGGCTGGCCTCCATCTGGATGCACAGCCGGTCGGTGAAGAAGCGCTGGATCAGCGCGGGCAAGGTGGCGGCGTTCATTGGTCCGCCTCCACGCCATTGGAGGTCGCGCGTGCCATCACCAGATCAAGCAGCTCGGGCACCGCTTCCAGATACCAGAACGTATTGTCGGGGTCGGCATGGCCCAGATAGGTCGTCAGCCGGATCATCTCGCGCGCCGGGTCCTTGCCGGTCCGGTACCAGTTGATCATCGTCCGCACCGCGAAGGTGTGGCGAAGATCATGGATGCGCGGTCCCCGGCCATGCCGGCAGTAATGCTGATGCGCGCGCAAGCCGATCTGCTGGCAGGCACGCGCGAAGTTGTAGCGTGCGCTACAGTCGGTCAGCCTCGTTCCCTTGCAGGTGACGAAGAACGCATCGGCGGCACGCCCGAGCAACCGGTCGCGCTCGGCAGCATAGGCGACGAGCTGCGCCACCACGGTCGGGTCGAGCGGGAGCAGACGTTCCCTGCCGAGCTTCCCGCGCCGCACGCGCAGCACGCCGTTCCCGGCGTCGAGGTCGTCATCGTCGAGCGCAAGCGCCTCGCTGATCCTGAGGCCGGTGACGGCGATGAGGCCGAACAGGGTCGAGCAGGTCAGCCCGCGCAATCCGTAGATCGAGGGCAGCGCCTTGGCCGCTGCGATGATCGACGCGATCTCGGCCTCGCTGTAGATATGCGGGCGTGCTCGCCCGGAACGATCGGGCAGCAGCCCGCGCGGCGGCACTTCGTGGATCGGGTCGATGCTGCTCAGCCATTGCGCGAACAGCCGCACCTTGCCGAGCCGGGCCGATCGCGTCGATGTGCCCACATCAGGCAGGCTCGCGTCCCAGCGCAGGAACAGCGCCGTGTCGATGTGCGGAGCACCTGCCTGATCGGCGAACCGGGCAAAGCGGCGGAGCACCCGCTCGTCGGTGCGAAGGTCATAGCCAAGGCTGCGTCTGACGCTCAGATAGCGGTCGAGTTGGGGCGCGATGCTCATTGCACGCCTCCCGCCACCGGCCAGGGCTGCGCGATGGATCGCAGCCCGTCGATATCGAGCCGGGCATACACCATGGTCGATGTTCGCGAGCGGTGCCGCAGCACATCGCCCACCTCGTCGAGCGATGCACCCGCGTTCACCAGCTGGGTCGCAAGGCTATGACGCAGGAGGTGCGATCCCACATAAGGCGTGACTGGCTTCTGGCCGGTCGCCGCCAAGGCGTCCTCGAGGATGGCATTGATGATCTGGCCATTCTTGAACGCACGATGCGGTGCGCGGTGCGTGACGAACACCGTGCGGCACGTCGTCAGCCCACGCTCCTCGCGAAGATACCGGCTCAGCGCTTCGCCGACCTCGGCCGTTATCGGCAGTCGGTCGTGCAACTTCCCCTTGCCGCGCACCAGCAGTTCGCCCGTACGCCAGTCGATATCGTCGAGCTGGATCGCGATGACCTCGGGCGCGCGCAGGCCGAGCCGCGCCATGAGCAGCAACATCGCATAGTCGCGCGCTCCATGCCGGGGGTTGCTGCGCACCGAGGCGAGAACGGCCTCAACTCCATCCGGCAACAGGTGCCGGGGCAGTCGCGCATCCCAGCGCTGGGCCGCCTTGGGAACGCTCAGTGCAAGGTTGGTCGCCGTTGCCCCGCGCGCGAACAGATACTGGAAGAAGGTCCTCAGATGGCTCGTCACGGTCTTGTCGCGGTACGGATGCCTGCCTGCCAGCACATGCTGGATGAAGCTGATGGTGTCGGCGGCGCGAAGACGCGTCAGGTCGATCAGCCCGGTTCCGAAGCGGTGATCGAGGAACCGGTCTGCAAAGCGCAGCACGTGGTAGATGGAGCGTGGGCTCAGGCCCCGTTGCTTGACGAGATAGGCTTCGTAGTCGGTCAGCAATGCCGCTCGCGCGATCTGCGCTTCGGTCAACGGCACCGGCTGCGCCACGCCGATATCGATCAGATGTTCGGCGAACCGGCGGGCGAGATTGTGGAAGCGGATTTTGCTGCCCGGTCCTCGCGCTGTCGTCCGCGCCAGTTGATCCGCACGCTCGGGGGTCAATGCCGAAGGCGCGATCCCGGCAGTGTCCATCAACCGCCCCAGCTTCCGGGCGAGATGACGGTAGGTCCTGATCGTCCCCACCGTATAGTTGGCGGCGGCAAAGCTTTGCGCGAACGAGTCCAGATAAGGATCGACGCAGGTCTTCGGATTATCGGTCATGATCATGATGCTCCATGTTGTTGGAGCACCAAGGATTATGCCGAATACGACTGGCCGCCTCATGCGGATAGCCGCCGCATCTCAGCGCCATGCGGCATAATCCCGGTTACGGCATTATGGCCATTATGCCGATATCGGCATAATGGGCATTGGAGTGGAGCAGCTTCCAGACTCGGGCGCGACCTTTCGGGTTCCTTCGGC
>CAYGHU010000179.1:0-3427 GCA_964349785.1 uncultured Dehalococcoidaceae bacterium
ATGTCCGCGCAGCGGCGGAATACGGCATGGCGACGACCGAGGCTGCTCTTCGCACGACGATCGACCTGGGCTGGGAGCGCTGGCGGACACCCCTCGGTGATGACCACCGGGTGGGCTCGAAGGACGAGGCATCGTATCTCGCGCTTCGCGGCAACTTGCATCGCGCGCGGCTTGAAGCGGTCGGCCTCACTGGGAACCTCGATGCCGTCGCGGCGCGCATCTGCGAACTTGAGGCAGACCCAGTGTACTTCTCGCTGTATGAGGACACACTGTCCGGGCTGCGGCGGGTCAAGGCAGCGGGGCTGCGCGTTGTCATCGTGTCGAACCACAACTGGCGCCTGCCGGAGATCGTTGAGGGGCTCGGTCTCGCATTAGGCCCGCACGTTGACGTGGTCCTCACCAGCGCGCGCGTCGGTTACCGCAAGCCTCACCCGGAGATATATCGTGCGGCCATCGAGGCAGCTGGCTGCGAAGCAGATCAGGCGCTCTTTGTCGGCGACAGTGTGGAGGCGGACGTAGCCGGTCCTCGTCGCGCCGGTATGCGGGCCGTGCTGCTCGATCGCGCTGGCCGCGGCGGCGATCTGGAGGCTGTCCGCTCGCTGCTGGATGTCCCACTGCTGTGAGTGCTCAACTGGTCCCGGTCGAGGAACGCGAGCTCGATGATTTTGTCGCCCTCTTCGACGACTACCGGCATGAGCTTGACTTCTATCACTCGTCGGCGCCCGATGTGCTTCCCATTCAGCTTTATCGTGACGCTCTGTATCGAGACCCCGGGGAACAAGAGCTCCTGTGGATCGAAGTGGACGGAGTCCGCGCGGGCTTTCTATTGCTACGCGCGTTCGAGGATTGGCCAGATCCGACTCGCACTGTGGTCGACATCGCCGAATGCTATGTCGTCCCGCAGTTTCGGCGTCGAGGCGTCGGCCAGGCCGCCATTGAAGCGCTGCTGGCCCGCGAACGCGCCCGTGAGACCTCGCTCGTCGAGGCGTCCGTGCTGCGCGGGAACGAGACGGCCCTGGCATTCTGGCAGTCGCTCGGATTCACATCGCACTCCATCCGGACGGCACGACAGCCGTAAGGTAGGATCGGCCTGAAGAGATCGAGGGGAGCCCGAGTGATCTGGGACGTACATTGCCATTTTCCGCGGAACTGGGACACGACCGAAGCCGTCGATAGCGCGAAGCTGGTCGACGCTCGCGCTGACGCACTTCGTGCCGCTGGCGTGACCCGCGCCTCGCTGCTCTGCGGCGGGCGCTTCGGCATCGCCTACGACGAATCCATCGAGCTGGCGCGGCGGCATGAGGATCTCTTCGTCCCGGTCGCCTTTGTCGATCCGGACGAGATGACCGGCCGCGATGTCCGCCAGCTGCACGAGCAGGGCTACCGGGGGCTCAAGATCATCGGCACACGCCGCGATTACGACGATGTGCGCTACTTCTCCATCTATGAGGCCGCCGAGCTGCTCTCGATGCCTGTCCTCTTCCACTGTGGCGTCATCGGTGGCGGCGTCGATTACTCCATCACGCACCCGCGTCGCGATCCGGAAGCTGCCCAGACGATGGAACGGATGCAGCAGATGGGCAGGAATTTCCTCCGCGACGTTTCGGCAGACCGGATGCGGCCGTTTCACCTCGACACGATCGCGAATAACTTCCCGGAGCTGCGCGTCATTGGCGCGCACATGGGCGGCACCGGCAACTACGATGAGGCCGCATCGGTCGCGCGTTGGCGGCATAACGTGCTATTCGACCTCTCCGGCGGCACGACCATCGAGCGGCACGCCCTCGAACGCAATCTCATTGGCAAGGAGATCGGTGTCGAGAAGCTCGTCTGGGGCTCTGACTGCCGCGACGACGAGGTCGGCGACCACGTGAAGCGTTTTGAGACCATCTTTGACCAGCTGGGCCTGAGTGAAGACCAGGCTGACCGTATCTGGTATCGCAACGCCGCCGAGCTGTTCGGCGAAGCTGGCCCGGTGTTTGCCGCCGAGTGACCCATGGCTAAGACGACGCATGGTTGACCATGAGCGCCCCGCTACTCAGGACGAAACCACGCCCGAGCCGGTCGAGGGGATTTCGCCAGGCGCGGACGACGTTCACGAGAGTGTGAGCACGGATGGCATCGGCGGGGCCGATCAGCCCTCGGTCGAGGATGACACGTCCGTCCAGGTAGAACTGTCCCGCGAGGACACCGAAGAGCCGCTGCCCTCGGTCGATCCGGACGTCGATAAGCCGCCTGAAGCAGAACACGTGCCGGAACCCGCGGACACCGCTGCCGGCGGGGTCGATGCCGAGGAATCCGGGCCGGCCGAAGCAGAGGCTGTACTCGAAGTGGCGACCGAGGTCGTTGAGGAGATCACGGTCACGGAGACGGCGGAGGAGCCCCGCCCCCAGCCCGCGCTGCCACAGACTCCCGTGGCCCCGATGTCGCTTCAGGACGAGCCGGCGTGGCTGCCGCCGGAGTTCGAGCAGCAGGAAGAGCGGGCCGTCAGCCCGCCGCTCGGGCGCTCACCGGGACGGCTGCCAGCGGTCATCCTCGCCCTGCTGATGTCCGGCGTATTCGCCATGTTCTTACTCATCGAACCAACCCCGACATGGCTCGCCCTCTTCGGGGCGCTGGTGGCCGCGTTGGGCACGGACGGTGTCCTCCGCTCCATCCGCCGCCAGGTCTTCGAGGCTGATGAGGGCCCCGACACCGTCCCTCATCTCTTCCTTCCGGCGCTCTTCGCGCTCGCTATCCCGCTATTTATCGAGGAGAACCTGCAGGGGTACTGGGTGCTCCCGGCGGCGCTTATCGCGGGATTCGCCTTCGTCCTCGTGGTGCTCGCCGAAGTGCCCGCCGAGGCGGCAGAGGACGAGTTCCGTGGCCGGGCGCGGTTCGTGTCGGTGGCCGGCACCTACTTCGTCGCGTTCACGCTCTTCTCGTTGACGTACGCGTTCGACCTCGGCTTGCGAGACGCGCTCATCGCGACTGCGCTCGTCACCGTGCTGCTTGCCGTCGAACTGCTCCGCGAGGGCGAGATCGACCCGCTGGAGACACTGTTGCTCGCTGGCGTCGTTGGCGTCGTCGTGGCCGAAGCTCGCTGGGTGTTGCATTTCATGCCGCTGGACGAGTATCCAGCCGGTCTGGCGCTGCTGCTTACGTTCTACTTCGTGACTGGCATGGTGCACGCGTATATGACGCGGCACATCAACGTCACGGTTGCTGTGGAGTACTCTGTAGTCACTGCGCTTGGGATCGCGCTGGTCATCGCCGCACGCGCCACGGGCGTCGCCTGACCGCTGGCAGATCGTCAGGCCGCCCCCCCGATGGCCGCACCCGGACGACTCTGCTAGCATCGGATCCTCGGTCGGGGAGTGGCGCAGTCTGGTAGCGCACTTGACTGGGGGTCAAGAGGCCGCACGTTCAAATCGTGTCTCCCCGACCA
>CAYGHU010000180.1:0-224 GCA_964349785.1 uncultured Dehalococcoidaceae bacterium
GCCCCTGGTGGAGTGGTTACTGGCGAAGCACCCCGGCGACCGGCCGGGAGCTGCCGGCGAATTGGTGCGGGCGATCGAGGAAGGCAGACCCAAGGCCAGGGCGAGCCGCGTCCTCATCACGCCTCGATGGGTCGCTGCCGGCATCGCGGCCGCGTTCGTGCTTGGAGGCCTCGGACTCGGGCTCTTCTCGCTTATGCGGGGCGGCGCTGACGAAACGAGGGGCG
>CAYGHU010000180.1:234-3426 GCA_964349785.1 uncultured Dehalococcoidaceae bacterium
ACGAACGCCGCAGCCGCAACCGGTGCGTCCGCCACACCGGTCCGGGTCATCGATTCGTCGCGGACATCGTCGAGTAGCGCTGACGCATTCACGCCTCCGGCAACGTCGCCCGCATCGTCAGGGGGCGCGACGACTACGGGCAGGGCAGGCGGGACGCCGACTCCGACGCCGGTGCGGACCACGGTGGCATCGACGCCCTCGACGGCGGCACCTATCACACCGATCCCGACGCAGACCGCCGTCGTCCGGGTCGCCACCCAGGCGCCGCCGCCGGCCGCTACGGCGGCGCTTCCCCCGCCGCCTGTGGCGACGCAGCCACCGCCTCCTCCCGCAGCGACGCAGGCTCCTCCGCCACCGACTCCTGCGCCCACGCCTGTGCCTCAGCCCCCAGCCGCGCCGAGCAGTCTCCAGGTCACTCCCGTCTCTGGTGGGATGCGCTTGAACTGGATCGACAATTCAAACGACGAAAGCGGATTCGAGGTGGCAGACTGTGTCCCACCCCTAAACTCCGCGGACTGCATCCTCGACGTCAGGACCGGCCCGAATACCACGACTTATACGTGGAGCGGGACTGCCGGCGCCTACAAATGCTTCTCGCTCCGCGCCTGGAACGACGCGGGGTATTCGTCGTGGTCGCCGTCTTACGTGTGCGGTTCCGTGCCTTCCGAACCTACGCTATTCAACGTTGCAATCCCCGCGAGTTCACCGTGGACAGACACGGGCATCATGATCAAAGCGGGACAGAATGTGTCGATCTCCGCGTCCGGCACAATCTTCATCGCGGGAAGCGATAACGGTAAGAGCCCTGACGGCGGGGGAGGTGCGACGTGCGGGCTTTCCGGCACAGTACCGAGTGCAGCTTGCTGGTCGCTCATCGGACGAGTCGGGTCAGGCCCCGTATTCGCAGTCGGGTCTACGTATGACGGCACACCTGGCGCAGGCACGCTGTATCTTGGAGTAAACGACGATGTATTTGGAGATAACAGCAGCTCATGGTACGCAACCGTGATCGTCGAATGAAGCCTTGCGGTGCGGGCATGAAACGCCTCGCATCTAGCACGGGGAACTGCTAAATGACTGAAGGATTACACGCCGCGAACTGGAGTTCCGCCGGTCCTAGTGACGGACCTCGAATCACTGTCCTCGAGGGCGGGCGCGACGCCGGCGAGTACGCTCCGTTCCCCGGCCAAATGCTCGTCGTCGGGCGCGCCGAGGACGCCGACATCCAACTCGCTGACCTTCGAGCCAGCCGCCGCCACCTGGAGATCGAGGTCACCCCGACCGGCTGGCTCCTCCGCGACCTCGGCGCCACGAATCCGGCGGAGATCATCGACGGCTTCGGTCCTCGAGAGATACGCGGCGAGGAGCTGCTCGCCGCCGGGCAGATCGCAATCGGCGACGCGGTGCTGACGCTGTATCCGTTCGACTACACCGAGGACGATCCAGGGTGTGCTGCCGCCCGGGACGAAGTCAGGGCCGCCGCGACTCGAAAGCGGCCCCCGACCATCGGTGTCACCATGCTGGCTGGTTCGGCGGTGGCGATCGTGGTGCTTGTCAGTGCGGTGGCGATCTCACTGTTGACCCAGGGAGACGGCGGAGCCGAAACGCCGCTTACGTCGACCTTCATCCGTGCGGCGAGTGGGGGCAGCCTGCGAGCGCTCGATGGCCCACGCATCAGCTTTCCACCTGGGTCGCTGTCACGGGACGCCAACGTGAGGATTGCAACCGCGAATGACGAGTCGTCGCGGAAAGCGCTTGGAAGCGCGGCAGGGTTGGTGATCGAACCCTTAGGCCCGCTCTTCACGTTGGATCTCGGGGAAGCCACCATAATCGGCCCGTTCGAGGTTGAGTTCCCGTACGACTCGAAACGCTTCCACCCCATCGAGGCCTGGAAGTTGACACCTGCGATCTTCGCAACGACTGACGGCGCGTGGTCACTGCCTGAGCCCCAGATAGACATAGATCGTGGCGTTGTAGTCATCCAGATCGCTGCTGCGCTGCCCCAAGTCGCCCGATCGCCAGTGTCCGCCGCAGACCCAGTGACAGACTTCGTATGCGCATCCAATCTAGCAGTGCTGTTCAACAGCTGCTTGTTTGGACTTTTCGAGTTCAACATGGACCAAGCTAAGTTGGCTGCCCAAAAGGCCGTAAGTCTGGAGATTGACGAGTTCCTGGCTGTCGTGTCGCGGGCAACTAAACCATGCGATGAGTCTTCTCGAACATCTCCAGAATTGAAGGTCGACAATAGCAAGAGCGGATTCCTCGTGCAGGCGTGTATAACTGCTTATGACGGTAGCCGTGGAGGGACCATCGAGATCACAAACTGGAGGGCTTTTGATATCGAGATATCTGCGTCGACAGTTCAGAGTCGCATCCCCGACACGATTCTGGGTTCCACTCGATCGATAACTCGGCAACTCACGGATGGAGAGAACCGATTGGAGGTTCGCGCTACTGCGATATCAACGAGAGCACTTCAACGGCTCGCACTCGACATCTTCCTTGATGTGTGGCCTGGTGGGCAGGTCGCTAAAGCCCAGGCGGATGCGATCCTCGAGGCGTTATTACTTGATACAGTAGCTAGTCGTTACCTTCGTGATTTCGCTTCGCACGTGGATCGACTCGAACGCGACGCTGCACTGGAGAACCTGAACGCTGCCTTCAGTGATCCGGTATTCGTCGAGAGACTGTATGCCTTGATGAGGGAAGAGGCAAAGTTCGTTGGGAAGGAGCTCGGACCGGAGGTTCTCAAGGAGATCGTCAAGGTCGCTGATCTTGCGTCGGTGATGTTGAAGATCGATAGCTTCGTGAGCTCGGTAAAGCGCGGCGGGACGGGTTTCGTGGTTGCCACCTGGGAAGGGAGCAATTCGAATACGAGTCGCCCGAACGCTGGCTCGGGTTCTGGAGGTGCAGGCCAACCGAACACGGTAAGTCCCCCAACGAGCGGAACGCGTACGGCCACTGCGACAGCTACACCACTGCGCACCGTGACACCTACGCCAGTTCGAACCGTGACTGCGACACCGACGACAGCACCGACTGCTACCCCATCGCCTCCGAAGACTGCAACGCCCGTCACGTACGCATTCACCGCGACGCTGGAAGGCTACGGGCCGGGAACCGTTGCATGGAACAGCAACAGTGACCTGACGCTCTGCTATCACTTGTCCCCCGAGAACACTCCATTCGAGC
>CAYGHU010000181.1:0-3418 GCA_964349785.1 uncultured Dehalococcoidaceae bacterium
GCCGCGCGGATAGCGGGCGACGGCCATTCGTGCGCCGTGGAGGGGCGGCGCTGACGAATAAAAAGGATCGCTCTGTCGGGGCGTCGCAGGCGGAAGAACGTCCGCTGCGGCGCCCCTTTCTCGTTACGGATCGCTCCGCTGCGGGGTGTCTTCGTGACTCGAGTCGCCTTGAACTCCGGCACATTCGCTGGCTAGGACTGCCGAGGCTGGGCGCGGGTGTTGTCCCACGAGATGTACTTGCTTGGCCTGACGCGAATAAGCGTGCCGGGAGAAGGCTCTGCGGGCCAGCGGTCTTCGGCGTCCCCCCGCTGTTCTGCCGCCGCGCGAGCGATGCGCAGCTTTTCGGCGTCGTCGCTGATGACTTCGGCCTCGCCTTGTATGAGCAGCGCCTGGAAGCTGGCCATGTCCTCCCCGTCTTCGACGAGGAAGCTCACTTTAGGGTCGCGCGCGATGTTGGCAAGCCGCTGGGTGCGTCTCCGTCCGCTCATGTACAGGTCGTCACTGACACGGAAGTAGCTCAGCGGCACGGCATGCGGATGGCCGCCCTTGCCGTTGGTAATCAGGATGCCTTTACGAGTGTGCGCGTTGAGGAAACGCTCGCCCTCCTCATTGAGCCGCTTGCCGCCTTCATCCAATCCTGGCCACTCTGCCATGTGCCTACGCCCCCTGCATTCGCTTGTCCGCGTGTCCGACCGGCTGGTCACATGCAGAGCATGTTAGCGGGCGACGGGCCATCTCGTGGCCGCGCGGGCCTGTCGCAACGATGCTGAGGCGGCAGACACAAGGATCTAGGATCGAGGCCGGTCTTCGCGAAGACTCTGTGCTGGCATGACGCAGTGGTCACTCTTGAGTGCTGGGTCTCGAAACGGACGGGCGTAGCCGCCGCTTCCTCGACAGGAGTTGGGCTGTTACTGCTGCTTGCGAAGACGGCGTTCGGTCGCCATGGTCGCTGCCTGCGACCGGCGTTCGACGTTGAGCTTCGAGTAGATTTCGGACACGTAGTTCTTCACCGTCTTCTCGCTGAGGTGGAGCCGCTCCGCGATCTCGCGGTTGGTGAGTCCGTCGGCGATGAAGTCCAGGATGCGGTCCTCCTGCGGTGTGAGGACGGAGAATACGTCGTCGGCGGGATGGCCGCCCATGCCCTTCCGCAGCCGGGACAGCAGGGTGGTCGTGAGGCTGGGGTCGAGCAACGAGCCTCCTTCCCCAACGGTGCGCACGGCGTCCTGCAAGCGCGCGGGGTCGAGGTCCTTTAACACGTATCCAGCCGCGCCCGCCATGACCGAGGAGAAGAGGGCATCGTCGTCGGCGTAGGAAGTGAGGATCAGCACCTTCGTGTTGGGCACGGCTGCCCTGATCTCCCGGCACGCCTCGATGCCGGAGCCATCGGGGAGACGCAAGTCCATCACGACGACGTCCGGCTCCAGCCGGGTCGCCTGCTCAACGCCAGACCGCACAGTATCGGCCTCGCCGACGATCTCAACGCCCGGCTGTGTCAGCACGGCCCGCAGACCCCGCCGCACGACCGCATGGTCGTCAACGAGCAACACCCGCAAGGCCTGTTCCTCCGTCATGCGTCTCGCCCCCCGGTGCTTTGTCGTAGAGGTAGTTTAGCTCCACGGTACCAAATCTAATCATCCCCAGTTTCGCCGCTCATGTCGCAGGTTCACCGGGCGGAACGTCCCCCAAAGAGCGGGACTATTAGGCCTATTTCCAACATGTAGTCTATCGCGACGCTCGGCGCTCGCTATATATACATTCGTCGTGGGGTGCTGACTGGGTTACACTGCGCGACGTGCCGACGCGGTGTAGTCGGCCATCGGGGAGGGGGGATCGATGTCTGCCGCGCCGTCTACGGAAGCCGCGCCTGCCCGCCGCATCTATTACGGCTGGTGGATCGTCCTCGGCGCGGTGCTCGCGCAGTTCGCCGCTATCGGCGGCGGCCTTCAGGTAGCGGGCGTATTCCTGCGGCCGGTGACCGATGAACTCGACTGGAATGCGGGACAGTACGCGCTGGCAGGATCCGTCGCGTTCGGTGTGGGCGGCATTATGGGCTTTGTCATCGGCCCGCTGGTCGACCGGTATGGGGCACGCCCGCTGATGCTGGTCGGCGGGGTGTTGTACGGCATTGGGTTGCTGGCCGCATCACGGGTGAATGCGCCATGGCAGTTCATCCTATGCCAGCTGGTCGCGGGCGGAATCGGGCAGGCGCTCGCGGGTCCGATGGTCGTCAACATCACGCTCTCAAAATGGTTCGTGTTGCGGCGAGGCTGGGCGATCTCGATGGGGTCGATCGGCATCTCGATGGCGGGGCTGATCGCGCCGGTCGGAATGACTCAAGTCGTCGACCGGGTGGGCTGGCGCGACGGGTACATCGTGCTGGGCCTCGTCGTGGCCGCTGTCCTGATCCCGGTCGCGCTGATCATGCGGCGAGAGCCCGAGGATTATGGCCTGCTGCCGGACGGCCGTACCGGGAACGAGGCGCCGTCCGATGCCAACACGGCGGACATCGCGGAACTCGATCGGGACTATCAGAACTCGTATACGCGCGCCGAAGCGGTGCGCACGCCGGGCGTGTGGTTGATCACGATCGGCATGGGCTTTTTCAGTGCCGCGATGACCGCCGTGTTGGTGCACGGCATCCCGTTCATGACAGACGCGGGCTTGTCGCGCACGCAGGCGTCGTTTGGTGTGGCCTTTGCTGGCCTCGCTAACTTGCTCTCGAAGTTCTGGTGGGGGTGGTCGTTGCGCCGTGTGGAGACTCGCGTGCTGTTTGCGGGCGCGTTCGCGTGCTGCGGCGCGGGCACGTTGGTGATGCTGGCAGCGTCGGGGATGGATAACGCCATCGTTGTGATGTACCTGGGGTTCTTTATCTGGGGGTTCGGGTTCGGTGGCGGTGTTCCCTTGAGCGAGTACATCTGGGCAAGGTACTACGGGCGTCGGTACATTGGTTCTGTGCGCAGCGTGGGGGTCCCGCTGGGCATCGTCTTTGGTTCGTCTGGTTCGCTCGCGGTCGCGTGGTATTTCGACGCGTATGGCTCGTACACCGGGGCGTTCATCGGGCTGTTGGGGTGCTATGCCGCTGGTGCACTCGCCATTTTCGTCTCGCGCCAGCCGCCACCAAAGGTGCAGCCGCCGGATACGGCGCCGCGTGAATCGTCCATACCGCCTGCGATCGAGGCATCGACGGCGGGTTTGGCGTAGTCAGCCGGAGGTGGCCAGAGGCACGGCCTCCAAGTCAGCCTCCGGTAGCCCCTGAACAGGGGTGCTGAAAAAGTCGACCCGCACGCCGTTCGGTCGCGCCGAGGATCAAGCAGGCGATAGCAAGTCCAGCTTTCGTGCGAGTCTCATCGTGAGATCGTCAACCGGCTTGAGCGAAACTTCCTGACCCGCTGCCTCTCCATTCGTCCCGTAGTCAAAC
>CAYGHU010000182.1:0-3410 GCA_964349785.1 uncultured Dehalococcoidaceae bacterium
CGATGTAATACGAGCCGGCCAGCGGGTCGATGACATCCGCGACGCCGGTTTCGTAACCGATGACCTGCTGGGTGCGGAGCGCTATCTCTACCGCTTCTTCGCTGGGGAGCGCCAACGCCTCATCCCATGAGTTCGTGTGCAGCGACTGGGTCCCGCCCAACACAGCCGACATCGCCTGGAAGGCGGTGCGGATGACGTTGTTGATCGGCTGCTGGGCGGTCAGCGTCGCGCCGCCGGTCTGGGTGTGGAACCGGAGCATCTGCGACCGTGGGTTGTCCGAGCCGTAGCGCTCTTTGACGATGCGTGCCCACATGCGCCGTGATGCGCGGAACTTGGCGACTTCCTCGAGGAAGTTCGAGTGGCAGGCCCAGAAGAACGACAGCCGCGGCGCGATGTCGTCGATGCTCAGGCCGACGGCGAGCGCCGCGTCGCAGTACTCGATGGCGTCGGCGAAGGTGAACGCGAGCTCCTGCGCTGCGGTGCATCCGGCCTCGCGCATGTGGTAGCCGGAGATGGAGATTGTGTTCCACTCGGGAAGGTTGTCTTTGCACCAGTCGAAGACGTCGGTCACGAGCCGTAACGAGGGGCGAGGCGGGAAGATATAGGTCCCCCGGGCGATGTATTCCTTGAGGATGTCGTGCTGAATGGTCCCGCCGACCTTCGCGAGGTCTGCGCCCTGCCTTTTCGCTGCCGCCACGTACAGCGCGAGGAGGATCGATCCTGTGGCGTTGATGGTCATCGAGGTGGTGACCTTGTCGAGCGGTAGGCCTGCCGTCAGCGTTTCCATGTCCTCCAGCGAGGAGATAGCTACTCCAACCTTGCCGACCTCACCTTCCGCCTGAGGAGCGTCCGAGTCGTAGCCGATTTGCGTCGGGAGATCGAAGGCGACAGAGAGGCCTGTTTGGCCCTGTGAGAGCAGGAAGTGGTAGCGGTGGTTCGATTCCTCGGCGTCGCCGAAGCCGGCGTATTGCCGCATAGTCCACAGGCGGCCGCGGTACATGGTGGGCTGCACGCCTCGCGTGAATGGATATTCGGCCGGATAGCCGAGTTTCTCGTGATAGTTCCACTCCGCGAGGTCTTCTGGCCCGTAAAGCGGCGCGACCTCGGCGCCGGACGACGACTCAAAGCGCGGCTGTCGCTCGGGCGCCCGCTCGATCGCTTTCTGATACGGCCCTTCGAGCCACTCGTGCTGGCTATGGCTGGCCACGTAGCCCCCCGCTCGTGATGCGACCTCACCGAACGCCCGGAGGGCGACGGCGTCCCCCGAATCATACCAACGACTACCGCTTCCGAGCAGCACCGGCGCAGTGGCGCAGTGGCGCAGTGGCGCAGTGGCGCAGTGGCGCAGTGGCGCAGTGCGCCGGGCCGACGGGACCACTGGCCGCCCGGATGGCCACTGCCCATTACAAAGTTTTTGCATACAATGCCCGTTCGGGACTGTACCCAAAGGGAGCAATGGTTAGTATTTCTCTTGAGGACACGGAAGTCGCGACTTACCGGTCTTCCTTGAAGGGTCTGGGGGCAAGAGGCGCGCTCCCAGGCCCTTCTTCGCGTCTTGCTTCGCATCTTCGCGTCCCCGCGAGAGTCTCCTCGACAGGCTGGGGTACAAGATTCCATCAGATGTGCCTGGTGGGCGATAGAGGGCTCGAACCTCTGACCTTCCGGGTGTAAACCGGACGCTCTGACCAACTGAGCTAATCGCCCGGACGCGCGGGGCCCCTCGGCGCCGGACTTCGATGCTAGGTCTCGCCTGCCTGGGGGGTCAACCGCTGCCCGTCGTCAAGTCGAGTTGTCTGGAAACTCGAGAAGCCTGTGCAGCTGCGGGCCGCACAGGCTTCTCGGAAAAGAGTCAGTTACTCGGTGTCTGCGGGGTCAGTCGGGTCATTCGGGAAGATAAGTACCGGCGTCTTCTCCGCCAGCTCGCACATCGTGCCGGCTCGGCGCACCGTCACGTCGACGGTGCCGAAGTTGCTGGTCCGCAGCGTTACCTTCGCCTTGGGGTCGAGCTTGGCCTCGATACGGAAGCACTCGGCGACTTTGCCAGTGGCGTGTCCCGACTCAACGATCGTGCCGTTTATCTGCCTGAGCTTCACTGCGTCCTCACACAGCTGCGTGCCACGGAACACGGTCACGTCGTCTCGGCCGAAGTTATGGGTCACGAGCCGGAACTTCAGATTATTGTTCTTGCTGCGGTCCAGGTTGAAGCACTGCCATACTTCGCCTGTCGGTTCCCCGACGGTGACCGTCTCGCCTGTAGCCGTAACTACCGTCTTCGATGCTTCTTCGCACATCTGCTTCGATGTCCGCACTTGCACGAAGTCACGCCCGAAGTTGTTTGTTGCGAGGATGTAAGGATCGTTCGGGTCGTTCCCCTTTTGGATCTCGTAGCAGGCGAAGATTCTGGCCAAATCCGCGTCCGGCGGCTTCGGCGTGTCGTCAGGTGTGCCCGGCGCCTGTGGCGGGACCTTGATCGCAAGCTCGCACATGGCGACCAACTTGCGGACGCGCACGAGCTTGCCGCCGAAGTTCAGTGTGCTCAGACGGACGACAGCCTTCGGATCGCCTCCGGGTTGATTGTCCGCGATATCCACACGAAAACACTCAAAGACACGGGTGGGATGCGTCGGTGTGCCCTGGCTGACTGCGTTAGACTCCGCAGGAGATGCGGTTTCTCGCGCCTGGGTGGTCTCGCTGCCCACCAGGGCGATCGCGATGAGCGCGACTGCTAATGGCAGGAGGACTACACCGAACCATGTCTTCTTCAACGTCGTACTCCTCGAATATCTCTCGGCACACGCACCGAGACTTGCGTTGGCATACGGTCGCTCTTGGCGTCCCAGATCCGTGAGTCAGCGAGTCATCGCTGTCACCTCCTTCTGTCCCGTGTCGTAAACATGGGTGCATGTGACTGTTACATCCAGCCGAGTGCCGACTGGCGGTGACTTCGGTGCGAGGAGCCTGTACAGCGAGGGTGTGATTCATCATCCGCGCTTCCTCGACGCACAGAGGACGCGCTGCACGAGTCAAAAACCACCGGTCTTGTGGCCGGTGGAACCCGAGGCGCGGCGGCAGTGTATCACGTTGGCATATCGCGCGATGACGCGCGCCGCCGCTGAAAGACGAATGAGCAGCATCGATCCTTGCCGCCGTGTCTCGTGTCCCACACGATAAGGATCGTGGAGTTTCCATCGACAGAGTCGTTGCCCGAGGATCCTCCTCCCGAAGAGACGCCCTCAACAGTGCCTGAGGAGCGCTTCTTTGCTGGCCCACAGCGCCGGCTCCATGAGCTGTGGTGGGCGCTCCGGGTCTTTGGCGAGTTCATCCGCGGATTCCGCACGCTGCACTTCGTGGGGCCATGCGTGACCGTCTTCGGCTCGGCGCGGTATCCCGAAGGCCACCCCTATTACGAG
>CAYGHU010000183.1:0-3325 GCA_964349785.1 uncultured Dehalococcoidaceae bacterium
CAAGACCAAAGACGAGATGGTGGACGAGGCCGTCGCCGACGGGCGTCTTTCTCCCGAGCAGGGGGATGCCCTGAAGGAACGTTCGCTGGGCGATGGACTCAAGCGGTTCGGCGACTTCCAGCGGCACTTCAAGTCTGACGGCGGGCAGGACGGCGAACATCCTGGATTCGATGGTTTCAGGGCGTTCCGAGGTCATGGGCCCATCCTGGGCGGGCTTTCGGAAGCCGCAGACATCATCGGCATCGACCAGGCCACGTTGATGGAGGAGCTCATGGCCGGGAAGTCGCTCGCGCAGGTCGCCAGTGAGCACGGCGTCGGTCGCGACGAGTTGAAGCAGGGACTCCTCGATAAGTACGGGCAGACCCTCGATGGGCTGCTCGACCGCACGTTCCAGTTCGAGGGCGGCATGCCATTCGGAGCGCCCATGGCGACTCCGGCCGCTACCCCGATGAGCTAGTTCCGAGCCACGGCGCAAGGGTTCTCCTGGCGACAGGAGCGTGGAGGCCGGTCGTTCAGACCGGCCTCCACTGTGTCCGGCGTCCGACTGCTACCGCTCGGGCTCGCCGTAGGTCTCGCGGCGTGCCGTGCGGGCGGCGGCTACGACTCGGAGCGCCCGTGCCACCTCCGCGACGTCGTGGACACGGACGACGTGCACACCGAGGCTGGCAGCCAGGACGTTGAACGCCACGGTGGCCTCCAATAAGCCGGGGACGTCCTGGCGGTCGCCGAGGCCGAGCAGCTCACCGAGGAATCCTTTTCGTGAGGCCGAGATCACGACCGGGTAGCCGGTATCGAGGAGCTGCGGCAGACCATTGAGCAGGCGGAGGTTGTCCGTGACGGACTTGCCGAAGCCGAACCCGGGGTCGAGCCAGACCTGTGGCGTGCCCGAGTCGCGGAGCGCCACAGCCTGCCTGGTCAGGAACGTCCGCACCTCCTCGACGACATCCTCGTATCGCTGGTCTGCCTCGCGATGATGCTTCGGCGTCCCCCGCATGTGCATCGCGATGACTGGCAGGCGGCTTTCGGAGGCAGCCGCGACCATGCCCGGGTCGGTGAAGCCCGTGACATCGTTCAGTAGGTGCGCGCCCGCCGCCGCTGCGGCCCGCGCGACGGCTGGCGTCCACGTGTCGACGGACACGGGGATGCCCTCGGCGCATACGGCTTCGATGACCGGGCAGACACGCTCGATCTCTTCCTGGGTATCGAGGTCGCGGCCGCCGGTACGCGTGGAGTGAGCACCGATGTCGATGATCTCCGCACCCGCCCGATGCAACTCGATGGCGCGGGTGAGGGCCACGCGGGGGTCGAAGATGGAATGCGTCACCGGCGAATCGTACGAGACGTTCAGTATGCCCATGACCGCGGTGTGGTCGGTGCAGTCGATGGTGTGTTCACCCAGTGTTAGCCGCACGTCTGACTCCCCGCGCGCGAGGTCATTGGCCCTCCTCGCTGAGGATGGCACGCAGCCGTGACGCGGTCTCGGGCGAGTGCCCGAGGTCGAGGGTCAGCAGCACAGCACCCAGGCGGCGGTACAGCTCGCGCAGGTCCGGCTCCGCGAGTGCCGCCAGATGCCGTTCGACGGTCTCTGTGTCGCCGCGTGCGATGGGGCCGGTCAGCGCCTCGCTGAGATCTCGCGCGGCGACGTTCTGGGACGCGCCGAGCAACAGGGCGGTGAGCGCGCTTCGTGCGGTGTCTGGCGGCAGGCCTGCCTGCTCCCATGAGCGGGCGGCGGCGGCCATCAACGACACGACATAATTACTCGCGAAGACGGCGGCGGCGTGGTATTTCGCGCGGTCGACTCCCTCGAGACGGACGACGTGTGCGCCGAGGTCAACGGTCATGCGATCGAGGGCTGTGCTCAGGTCGCCCTCGGCCTCCACGCCGCAGACGATCCCGTGGAACCGGTTCGGGTCTCCGTCGCGAGAGGGGAACGACTGCAGGGGGTGGAAGCAGCCGGTCATCGCGCCCGCTGTGGCGGCGGCGGACAGCGCCTCGATGCCGAGAGCGCCGCTGCAATGCACCACCGCCTGACCGGGACGCCACCGGATGCCGGTGGCCACCGCGGCGATCGCCGAGTCCGGCACGGTCAGGAACACGAGGTCGCATCCCTCGGTAACCTCATGCGAGGTGCTTGCGGACACGCCTGCGCCGATGACCGAGGCGAGCCGCCGCGCCGCCTCGTCGCCCGCGCTGGCCACCGCCGTCACGCGGTAGCCAGCGGCGCACAGGCCGACAGCCAGCGATCCAGCAAGGCGGCCAGCGCCGATGAAGCCGATGCGTGCGGTCCACGGGTCAAACATGCATCTCGCAGGATAGCGTTTTGCGTCAGCCGCCGCTTCTTGCGTACAGTCCTGTTGAGGAACTGCGCGAGCGGAGGGGCGATGGACGAGGGACTGCTGGTCGGGGTCGATTTCACTGCCGACCGGCTGCGGCTGCTGTTTGCCGAGGTGGATGGCGAACCCGTCCACAAGGGCGAGTGGCCTCTTCCGGCGCTCGATACGGAGGAAGCCTGGTCATGGGAAGTGGGCGGGCGCATCGCGACGCTGTTCGCCGAGGAAGGCAACGGTCGTTCCGCGCTCGCCATCGCCGTCGCGGCTCCGGGGCGTGTCGACCCGATTGCGGGCTGCTTGACGCACAGCGCCGGCCAGGAGTCATGGGGTGGACTGTGCGTCGTCGAGGCGCTCCGTCGCCACATCGATGCGCCGGTGGCCGCTGAAAGCCGCGTTATGTCGGCGTTGTTGGGGGAGACTTGGCAGGGAGCGGCGATGGGCATGGACAACGTCCTGTATGTCTCGCTCGTGGGGTTGCCGCGTGCCGCGATCCTCGCGGGTGGGCGCCCCGTCCGGGGCGCGCGGTTCGGGGCTGGTATGCTGCCGGCGTTCCCGGAACTGGACGTGGAGGCAGGCGCGGGCGGGGAGATCGAACAGGTGGCCGGTCTGCTGGCCGACACAACCGCGCTCGTCGACCCGGAGGTACTGGTCGTGGATGCACATCCGCGGCACCTCGACCTGCTGATCCCGTTGCTTCGGCGTGTCCTTGAGGAAGTGACGCCGGGCGTGCGCGTTGTGCGGGCGGCGCTTGGCGACCAGGCGGCGGTCGTCGGCGCGATCCGGATCGCGAGCACACTCATGTACGAGAGCCATCGCGCATCGTGAGCGCAGGGGGCCGGCCAGGCTACGCGCTGCGGCTGGATGCCGAGTCATGTGGCACGGTGCTCGGGACACTGGCGTGGGTCATGGGTGCGATCGAGATCATGAAGGACCGCGGTCACGCCTCGGGTGACGAACGCTGGCACGAACTGAGCGACGAGTTGATGCCGAAGCTC
>CAYGHU010000184.1:0-3311 GCA_964349785.1 uncultured Dehalococcoidaceae bacterium
ATTTCGATTCCTGATTGATCGCACAGCCGAGGGCTAAGGAGGTTTTTACCGCCCAATCAATCGCCTGCCCGTTCGGGACGGGTAAGGCTCCCGGCTGGCCTGAGCAGACCGGACAAATTGCCATATTCGGCGCCTGGTCGTCACGATTATCGCAGCGACAAAACATCTTCGATTTGGTTTTCAGCTGGACATGTACTTCCAGACCAATGATAGCTTCCAGTTCCATAGGAGCCTAGTTTAGCAGGATTTTGCCAAGAAAAAAAGGCCCATCAGACTTCAATGGGCCGTCGAAACGGTTGGCGCGCGGTGCGCCGGAAAGAGCAGAACTTCAGGGGCGGGCTGGGGTGACCGCTCAACTTCGGTCGACGCCTGGCGGCAGAATTCACAGCCACATGTGTCGACATGCGCCGAAGCCCGATTGACCCGCTTGGTCACGTAGACAGAACGATTGCCGCGTCGGAACCGACGCAGAAGCCGCCGTGCCTTCCGACAGGTCAGGGCCATGGTTAGACCTCCAGATTAGCGACCTTGGCCCGTTGCTTGGCTTCCGCGTCACCACGCGGCCAGTCGTAGTCGTTCAGATCGACGAACTTGAGCATGTCCCGAATCCGATCACCATCACGAGCGACCATCAGCCGATACAGCTCCTGGCCAATCAGTCGGTAGTTCCGATGACCCTGCGGACCGGTCCGAAGCTCCAGCAAGTGCTGGGCCGCCCGATCGTTGAAGCCGAAGCGACAACGAATGTTGTGCCCCAACAACGGGACATACTGAGCGATATCGGGACCAAGATCGCGCAGCACATCGAAGTACAAGGCATCGATCCGTTCGACGCAGGCAGTGACATCGTCGATGTAACCCGCCTCGCGAATATCGCCGAGCATGGACGTGAATCCCAGCTCAACGGTATACCGCTGGCGTTCCTGCGTCAGCATCCGGTGACGATGGAGGTCGCGATAGATGCCCAAGTCGAGCACCATCTCGATCTCCCAACGGTAGCCGAATTCGAGAGCGCGGCCAGGACGATCACGACGTGACCGGCGCTGACCGAGGTACATCGCACGAATGCGTCGACGCGTTTCATCGCCCCATGTCTTGACCAGTCCCACCAGCTGTTCCATCGGGTGGTGGCAGTACGGAAAAAGCATCGCCGCCAGTTGCCCATCCGGACCAAGGTCAGACGGCAACAACGTGATACCGGGCAGACTCGGGGCCGGAAGGATGTGCCCAAGGAGCTTGTCGGCCAGCGCTTGCATGCCCTGACGCGTGCTCACCAGATACTCATCACGACTCGCTCGCTGGACATACCGCGGGATAACCGTGTTGAGCTGAGCATGAATCTGCTTGGCCAGTTCCTGCGCCTCGGGCAAGTCGCTCGAGTAGAGCCGCCGCAGGAGGTGTTCAAACGACCGACCGTTAGCGTGCAGACCAACGTTCGTGCGCGTGCAAGCCGGCAGAAGAATACGCAGCGTGTCGCACGCCTTCGTCCGGATATCCATCTTGTACGTCCGTTCGAAATCCTGGCGCTCGCCGTCATTCTGACACTGCCCGTACGGAATCCTGCCCTGGCCCTGACGAATCTCGTACTGAGCCTCAGACAGCGGCTTCCGACCACGGAAATACTCCTGCATCGGTTCGATCAGACGCACGTAGGTCGCGAAGACAAAGTCCATCGTCTCCACAAACCGCTGACCATGCTGCGAAGCCATCAAGGTCGGCTCCCGGTAGTAGCGGTACTGGCCGTTTTCGTCGACCTGGTCGTAGAAAACGTAGCGCGTCGACTGTTCGATCGCCGCCGCCAATCGCAGATCCTCGATCAGCTTGGTGAGGACGTTCGAAACTTCCTCGATCGACAACCACGCGCTCTCCAGCTCCTGGACCGAGTCATCCCCGAACGCGATCAAGACTCGGGTGATCAGCTCATCCGCATGACGAGCATCGAGCTGACCGTTCTCGATGAACTCTTTCAGCAGAGTTTCACGAAAACCGCCTTTTGATCGGCTGTACCGAGCATAGGCCGCTCCGATCATTCCGGGCATGCCTTCGGGGTACACCACGTAGACATTGCCGGTTGGATCGGAAACGAAACGCTTGAGGAGTTCAATTTCCTCAGGTTTGAAGAGGCTCATCTCTTGTACCTCCCACGAACCGTGTTAGGAGAGATATGCCGCCAGCGCCGCTTTGACGCTCGCGTAGACTTCGTTGATCGACTGGTTGGCATCGATCCGAACCTTCGGATACGGATACCAGCTGTAGACCCACTCGAATCCTTCACGAACCCGAGTATGGAATACGAGATCCCGCTCATCGATCCGGTTCAGTTCCGACGTGTCACGCCGACGCTGGAGACCAGTTGCCGGGTCGACGTCGAACCACAACCACAGATTCGGCACTGGCCACTTCGGATCGACACAACGAGCCATGAACTCAGTCGAATCCGACTGTCGCATGGTCGCGTACCACTGATATGCACCGGTGTCTTGCCAATGCCGATCATCGATGAGCAACCGACCAGCCTCCAGGGCGGGACGGATCACTCGCGCGACTTGCTCGGCCCGATCGGCAGTAAACAAGTACATCTCTGTGAACACATCCGGATCGAGCGTCGCGTCTTCGAGCAGGATATCTCGAATCCGCTGACCGACCGGAGTTCCGCCGGGCTCACGCGTGGTGATGATGTGAGGAAATTCCTCTTTCAACCTGCGAAGAATCGTGGTTTTACCACTTCCTTCGCCCCCAGAAGCGACGGCAAATATTCCTTCGGACACAAGTCCTCCTTCAGTTATTGACGATTGTCAAAGGGCTTATCGCTAAGCCCTCCAAAACCTTAGCGGGATGACTCTATCACACCAAAAATCAGGCCGCAAGCCCAGCACCACTTTCTCTAAAGTAGAAAGTGGTGCTGGGCAAGGCAAGAAAAAACTCCCATGGGGATGAGAGTTACGAAGACGGCTTTTGCGCCTGAAGGGCTTCATGAATCGCCCGCGAATGAGTGTTCCAGTCGTCGAGGACGATGTGGCAGCCTTCGCAGCGCGGTTCGTACGTGATGCCGGCGTTGTTGTGTTCGGAGGTGTCAGCGAGAAACCGCGGGTGACCGTGCGGCACCGGCTGATTGAATTCGAGCCGCTGAGGCAACGGCGCCGGAACGGCCTGACAATGGGCACACTCGACCTGAAGCATCTCGAGCACGCCGGACAGGGCCATCATGAAAGCCACTACCTCGAACGGGTCACCGCGGAAATCGAGCGGCAAGCCGGACCAGTAGATGTTGTAGCCCTCGTCACGCAACTCGAGCATCAGCTTCTGAAACT
>CAYGHU010000185.1:0-3260 GCA_964349785.1 uncultured Dehalococcoidaceae bacterium
CACCGATGCGGGGTACCAGGAGGCGTTCGACCTCGCCTCACGTTGGGGCGAGGTGCTCATGATCCAGCGGCCGCCCTCGTGGCCGGACTTCCTGCCGGGGGCGTCGCTGTCGGAGATACAGCGCGAACGCACGACCAGCGAGCGGGAGGCGGCGCGGGCGCGCGGGTTGCAGCTGTTCATCGCGCTCGACCCGTTCGACCCGGCGGCGCGCGAGCAACTGGCGAGCCTGCCGGAGGCGTATCGCGGCCGTGACCTGGGCGACCGCGCGTTGAAGGAGGCGTTCATCGCGGAAGCGAGATACATCGCGCTCAACTACCGTCCGGCATTTCTCTCGCTGGGGATGGAAGTGAACGCCACCTACGAACGCAACCCGGAGCAGTACTTGCGGTTCGTGGAGGCGTACCGGGAGGCGTACGAGGCCGTGAAGAGCATCAGCCCGGAGACGCAGGTCTTTGTGTCGTTCCAGTACGAGCAGTTGATGGGGGTGGTGCCGTGGGAAGCGCCGCATGCGCCGCGGTGGGAGCTGCCGCAGGCGTACGGGGAGCACCTTGACATGTTCGCGCTGACTACGTACCCCTCGTTCGCCTATCCCGTGGCCCGGCGCGTGCCTCCCGAGTACTACCGGCAGATACGAGAGCACACCAGCCTGCCGGTCGCGTTCGCCGCCGCCGGTTACGCCTCGACGCCGTCAAGAGATGGAGTGAACTCCTCCACGCCTGAGGAGCAGCGCCGTTTTCTGCAGCGGCTGTTGCAGGACGCCGACGAGCTGAAGGCCGGGCTGCTGGTGTGGTTCATCGCGCGCGACCCGAGCTATCTGACCGCGCCGCCGTACGACCTGCTCGCCAGCATTGGCCTGCGCGACGTGAGCGACCGGCCGAAGGAGGCGTGGCCAGCGTGGGAGGAGGCCGCGAAGCGGCCGTACGACCCCGCCAACGCCTCGAAGGCGACTCCTCCGCCGGACGAGGCGCCAGCGACGGTGCCGCCGACGCCCTGACGGTGACGCGCGCTCAGCCGACGTCGAGCGAGCGGAGGAAGCGGATGCGGGCGAGCTCTTCCTGGAACGCCATGGCTTCGCGGAGGAGACGGACTCCGTGCTCATCCGGCGTCTCGTCCGGGATCTCCTGGATGCCGACGATGCCGGCCTCCGCGAACTCGCGCACCTCGACGAGGCTGTAGCCGAGGCCGCGCAGCACTTCGAGCGCGTGTTCGGAGAGCAACGGCGCGCGGGAGGCGATCTGGCCGGGCGTACGCGAGGCGTGCACGAGCACACCCGGCGCCCTTGTCAGGCCCCATATCGGGTGGTCCTGTTCCGTCGCCAGGCCGTTGGCCGTCACCTGTTCCGAGCGGAGCAACTCGGCGCGCCTGACCACGGGCGCCGCGGGGACCCGCGCCGCCGTGAGCGCCGTGAGCCAGTGCGCGGCCGGGCGGGTGGCGAAGATGGCCGCCAGAGCCTTGGCGGGCGGGCTGTCCGCCGGCTGGCCCAGCGTGGCGGGGTCGAGGGCCGCGCCGAGCGTGCGCAGGAGCGCCGCGCGCTGCTCTGCCGTGGCGGCTTCGACGTAGACCGCGTCATCGCCGGCGCAGCGGTACCAGCGTTCGCCCGCGGCTGGCCCGGCGTAGTCGATGCCGCCACGAGGGTGGGTCGCGCCCTCGAAGCGGGTACACTCGGCGGCCTGTGCCGCGAGGGCCGCATGGACGAGCGAGGTATGGACGCGCTGGCCCTGGCCGGTGCGCTCGCGGTAGTAGAGCGCAGCGCAGGCGCCGAAGGTCGCGAGCAGCGGCGTCATCAGGTCGGTCACGGGCACGGTGTGGTAGACGGGCTCAATGCCGCCGCCCTGCTCGAAGGCGAGGCCGGAGAGGGCCTGTACCGTGCCATCGAACGCGGAGACGTCCGCCCAGGGCGTCCCTTCGTCGAAGCCGGTCATGGAGACGTGGACGATGCGGGGATTGAACCCGCGCATCGTGTGTTCGTCTACGCGCAGGCGGCGCGCGGCGGTGGGGCGATAGTTCTCGATGACGACATCGCTGTTGGCGGCGAGGCGGCGCAACACCTCGGGGCGGCCGGAGAGGAGATTGAGCGTGAGCGAACGTTTGCCCTGGTTCCAGCCGAGGAAGCCGAGCGCGAGCACGCGGAAGGGGTCGCCTTCCGGCTGCTCCGCCTTGATCACATCGGCTCCCAGCATTGCGAGGTGACGCCCCGCCGCCGGTCCGGCGATGAAGGAGCCGAAGTCGGCGACACGGACGCCGGAGAGCAGATGCGGCCCGGGCGTGCCTCGGCGCTCACGGGCCGCGGGGCGGTGGGCGGTGGCCGCCTCGGCCAGCACCTCAGCTGTGTGCTCGCCGAGCAACGGGGCGCGGGAGCGCACCGCGCCCGGCGCCGCCTCCAGGGTGAGCGGGACGCCCATCATTTGCACCTCGCCCAGCTCGGGATGCTGGACGGTGGCGGTGCGTGCGCCCTCCCGCACGTAGTCGCTGGCGAGGAATTCGTTGCGCGAGAGCACGGGCGCCGCGGGGACGGCGGCCTGGCGCAGGACATCGAGCCACTCATCGCGTCCGCGGCTCGCGAACGCCGTCTCGAGGATTGGGGAGAGGAGCGCGAACGCCCGCGGCTCGTTCGTCCCCCAGGGCCCGGCCGCCAGGCGCGGGTCGTCGATGAGGTCGGCGTAGCCGGCGGCCCGGAGCAGCCGGTGGAGGTGGTTGGTTGTGCCGCATGCGACGAAGAGCCAGCGCCCGTCCGCGGCACGGTAGGCACGGTAGGCGGGATGCGCGCCGAGCGAGCCGACGGGCGAGGCCTCTTCGGTGGCCGCGGGGACGAGATCGGAGGTGACCGCGCCCAGCTGGAGCGCGAGCGCGCCGGCGAGCCCGGACACCTCGACGCGCTGGCCCACACCCCATCGTGCGCGCGCGTAGAGGGCGGCGGCTGCTGCGGCGGCGGCGAGCACGCCGGCCGCGTACGAGGCGACCGGCGCGACCAGCGACACGGGGTCGCCTGAGTGGGACGCCTGGAAGCCCGTGATCCCGGAGACCGCGTGCAGCAACCCCGGTGTCCCCGGCAGGTCCGACAGGGGGCCTCGGTCGCCGTACGGAGGCGTCGCGAGGACGATCAGGTCAGGAGATTCGGCCCGCAGGCTTGCCTCGTCGAGGCCGAACTCCGCCGCGCGGTGCAGAGGCAGGCCGGTTACGAGGATGTCGGCTGTGCGCACGAGCCGCAGGAGGCTTGCCCGGCCGCTGTCGGAGCAGAGGTCGATGACGGCGGAGCGCTT
>CAYGHU010000186.1:0-3260 GCA_964349785.1 uncultured Dehalococcoidaceae bacterium
GATCACGTGACAGCAGCCCGTGATCGAGATAGGACGGCAGGAAACGGCTCGCGTCGTCGCGCGACAGCCCGAACGTCGTCTGCGTCAGGTCGTTCGTCCCGAACGAGAAGAAGTCCGCGTGCCGTGCGATCGCATCCGCCACGATGCAGGCCCGCGGCAGTTCGATCATGGTACCGACCGTGTACTCAACAAGTATCCCGCGCTCGGCCATCACTCGGTCGGCAGTCTTGACGACGAGCGCGCGCACCTGGCGGAGCTCGTCCTCGATTCCGACTAGAGGGATCATGATCTCTGGCCTGACCTCAACGCCTTCGGCCTTCAGTGCGCATGCCGCCTCGAAGATCGCCTGCGCCTGCACCTCGTAAATCTCGGGAAAGGTAATCGCGAGCCGCACGCCACGATGGCCAAGCATCGGGTTGAATTCGTGCAATGCCTGCACGCGACGTTCGATATCGCTCGGCGAGACATCAAGAGAAGCCGCCACCACCGCGATCTCGTCGGGCCGCTGCGGAAGGAACTCGTGCAGTGGCGGGTCGAGGAGGCGAATCGTGACCGGAAGCCCCGACATAACCCGCAGGATGCCGGTGAAATCTTCGCGCTGCATCGGCAGGATCTTCGTAAGAGCGGCGCGCCGCCCGGCCTCGTCCTCCGCCAAAATCATTTCGCGCACAGCCAGGATGCGGTCCTCACCGAAGAACATGTGCTCCGTGCGGCACAGCCCGATGCCTTCAGCGCCGAACTGGCGCGCGAGCGCCGCATCCTCAGGCGTGTCCGCGTTCGCGCGCACTTGCATCCGCCGCGCTCCGTCCGCCCAGGACATGAGCCGCTCGTACTCAGGGGGCAGCACGGGGTCGATCAGGGGCACGGCGCCGAGCATCACCTCGCCAGTCGTGCCGTCGATCGAAATCACGTCGCCACTCTTCACCATCACGCGGCCGCGGCCCTCAATCAAAACCGCGAACTGCTGCCGCTGATAGTCGATCTCAAGCGCGCCGCAGCCGGCGACGCAGCACTTCCCCATGCCGCGCGCCACAACAGCCGCGTGCGAAGTAGAGCCGCCACGAGCCGTCAGGATGCCCCGAGACACGCGCATCCCAACGATGTCCTCTGGGCTCGTCTCAATCCGCACGAGGATGACGGCCTCGCCTTGTTCGGCTTGCTGCGCGGCCTCGTCAGCGGTAAATACGACCTTCCCGACCGCCGCACCCGGTGAGGCCCCAAGCCCTCGGGCAACGACGTCCACCTCGGCTGACCGGTCGAACCTCTGGTGCAACAGTTCGTCGAGCTTCTCCGGTTCCTGCCGCAGCACAGCCTCTCGCTCATCAAGCATCCCTTCGTCCACTAGGTCGACCGCGACCTTGATCATCGCCCTGCCGGTGCGTTTGCCGGATCGGGTCTGCAAGATCCAGAGCCTACCCTGTTGCACAGTGAACTCGATGTCCTGCATATCGCGGAAGTGCGCTTCCAGACGGTCGCATGCGTCCACAAGCTCGCCGTAGACGACAGGCATCGTCTCCTCAAGGGATTCGGGGCCGCCCGGCACGTGATCGGCTTTGCCGATAGGCTGCGGGGTCCGAATGCCGGCGACTACGTCCTCACCCTGAGCGTTAACGAGGAACTCACCGTAGAGGTGACGCTCTCCGGTCGCTGGGTGTCGCGTGAACGCGACGCCGGTTGCGCAGTCATCGCCAAGATTGCCGAAGACCATCGCCTGGACGTTCACGGCCGTACCCCAGTTTGAGGGATACCCGTACATGCCCCGGTAAGCGACCGCTCGCGGGTTCTCCCATGAGTTGAAGACCGCACCGATGGCCCCCCACAGCTGCTCCCACGGGTCATCCGGGAACTCGATGCCCAGCCGTTCCCGGATGGCACCCTTGTACTCGGCAACGAGCTCTCGTAAATCATTGGCAGTCAGATCCGTGTCGAGCTTCGCCCTTCGTGCCTGCTTCTTCGCTTCCAGCAGCACCTCAAACGGGTCATGATCAGTCGAGGAATCGGCCTTCACGCCAAGCACGACTTCGCCGTACATCTGCACAAACCGCCGGTACGAGTCGTATGCAAAGCGAGGACTGCCTGAGCGCTCCGCCAGTCCTTCGGCCGTCTGGCCGTTCAGTCCCAGGTTCAGCACGGTATCCATCATCCCTGGCATCGACACGCGAGCGCCTGAGCGCACGGATACGAGGAGCGGATTACTCGCGTCGCCAAAGCCCGCGCCAACCGTTCGTTCGATGTGCGCCACGCCTTCTCGCACTCGTGCCTCAAGCCCGTCCGGGTAGCGCCGCCCGCGCGCATAGAAGGTGTTGCAGACCTCAGTTGTAATGGTGAATCCGGGCGGCACGGGGATGCCGAGACGGCTCATCTCCGCCAGTCCGGCCCCTTTACCGCCCAGGAGCTCTTTCATCATGCCGTCGGCTTCGGCCGCCCCGTTGCCGAATAGATATACCTGTTTCGCTGCTACGTCTGCGGGGGAATCCTGGGGCGCGGTTGTCGTCATCGAGCACCTCTCAATGCCCGCGCCTCACGCGGTCCACGCCTCGCCGCCCCAGCATGTCCCGGCAGGCGCGCACCGGGCAGAACAGGCGGGGCTCAGGGAGGCAATCTATCTGTGCCGCAATTATACGGACGCGAACACGCAGCGTAACAAAAAAAGCGCGCGGACAGGGATCGTTATCGCGACCGGGGCGCTTGTCTGGCTCTGCGCCCCCGTCCAAACTCCAGCCTATGCTCGAAACGATCCGCGCGGTGCTCGAACGCCGCGAAGTGGCACTCGCGCCCGCTGCTGCCCGTGAGACCACGTCCGCCGGTCGCGCATTGCCGGAGCTACCTGATCCGCTTCGGCTCGCGTATCAAGTCGACCGAGACCGAATCATCCATACGCGTGCCTTCCGGCGGCTGAAGCACAAAACCCAGGTCTTCGTCGTCCCCGATTCCGACCACGTCGTGACGCGCATGACCCACACCATCGAGGTGCAGCAAGTCGCCCGCACCATCGCCCGCGCCCTCAACCTGAACGAGGACTTGGCGGAAGCGATCGCATGGGGCCACGACCTTGGCCATACGCCCTTCGGCCACGCGGGCGAGGATGCCCTCGCGCGCCTCCTGCCGGAGGGATTTCGGCACAATGAGCAGTCGCTGCGGATCGTAGACCTGCTCGCCCGCGACGGCCGCGGCCTCAATCTCACCGCCGAGGTACGCGAGGGCATCCTCAAACACTCCAAGGTCCGCGAGTCCATCGCCGCCGAAGCCTGGGGCATAGC
>CAYGHU010000187.1:0-3211 GCA_964349785.1 uncultured Dehalococcoidaceae bacterium
TCCCCCAGTGCCCCAGCAGCCGAGGCTTGACGTGCTCCGGCTGCAGCGGCGTCCGGAGCAAGGGGTTGCCCAGAAGGTATATCTGGCCTACGGACAGGTAGTTGGCGGCCCTCCACCAGGCATCGACCAGGCGGAACTCCTCGGCTATGAGTGGCTGCGCCGGTCCGCCAGCGACGGCGGTCTCCCTGGGTACGGCAGGCTCCATGCTCAACTCCTCTCCCAGTCCAAGGTAAGCGACAAGAGAGCGGGCCCATCGCCGGCCGGCGCGGGTGTCCTCCGCGTCACGACTCTGCCTCCTACGAGGGAACCATGATCGCTCCGGCGTGTTAAGAGAGATCGATACGTCGCACGATACAGGTGTGGAAGGATCTCGATCGCGAATGATCGTCATCGTCATGGGGGTGGCGGGCTCCGGGAAGAGCACCATCGGCGAGCGGCTGGCGCGGCGTCTCGGGTGGACGTTCCTCGACGGCGACACGTACCACTCTCCGGACAGCATCGCGAAGATGCGGGCGGGCGAGGCGCTCACAGACGAGGACCGGCGTCCGTGGCTCGACGCGCTCGCGCGGTTGGTGCGGGACGCGCGCGAGGAACAGCGGCCGGTCGTCCTCGCCAGTTCCGCCCTGAAACGCGCATACAGGGACACGCTCACCAGCGGGCGGCGAGACGACGTGCTGCTCGTGCACCTGACAGGCGACGAAGCGCTCATCCGGGTGCGCATGCAGAGTCGCGACCATTTCATGCCGCCGGCGAGCCTCGGCAGCCAGTTCGCGACACTGGAGCCGCCGGACGAGGACGAGCGGCCGTGTACGTTCGACGTGCATATGCCACCCGAGGAGATCGTGGACGCAATCGTCGCTGAGCTCAGCGGGCGGCAGCCGCGCGAAGCCAGCCACCGCTAGGCGCCCGCTCGTACCCATGCGTCCATACGCCAGCCTCGGTACTCCCAGTAGCCGACATCCTGGCGGTCGCGGAACTCGATGCGAGTGAGCCACTTTGGCCCCTTGTAACCATACATACGCGGCATCACGAGGCGCAGCGGGGATCCGTGATCACGCGACAATGGCCCACCGTCCATCTCGTACGCAAGAAGCACATCCCGAAGCGTAGCCTGCTGGATGCTCAGCGAGTCGCGATACTCGCCGCCGAGCGAGTGGAAGGTGATGTAGGCCGCCGCCTCGATTGGCTGCACGCGGTCGATGACCATCTGCAGGCGGAGACCCGCCCAGCGGACGCCGTCCACGCCCCAGCCCTCGACGCAATGGAAGTCACTCGTCTGGCGCACCGAGGGGAGGGCACGCAGTTCCTCGTAGGTGAAGGTGAGCGGCCGTGCTACGAGTCCGTCGACAACAAGGCGATACCCGGCAGGATCGAACACAGGCACGGGAAACTCGATGGTGTTGATGCGCCAGTTGTTGGCCGTGGCGCCCCAGAGTCTCTTTCCCGCATACAGGCTTACACCGCCGCCCGCGAGCAGGCCGAGCACCCGCGCACGCCCCATGACCCGAGCGCGGCTCGACACTTCCTAGACCGACAGGTAGTCGCGCAGTCGGCCCGCGTCGAGCTCGGTGGGCGGACCGTCAAGAACCACGCGCCCGTTGCCCATGACGTAGCAGTGATCGGCGCTTGCCAGCGCGAAATCCACAAATTGCTCCACAAGGAGGATCGTCATCTTGCCCCGCAACGAACCGATAACAGCCTCGATCTCCTCGACGATCGAGGGCTGAATCCCCTCGGTCGGTTCGTCGAGCAGGAGCAGCCGGGGGCGGCCCATCAGCGCCCGTCCGATCGCAAGCTGCTGCTGCTGGCCGCCGCTCAGGACACCGGCCGTGCGGCGGCTCATCTCCTTGAGGACAGGAAAGAGGGTAAATACCTCATCGAGCTGTCCATCGTCGCGGTCCTCCGCAGACTCAGCCCCGACTAGGAGGTTCTCGAGGACCGTGAGGTGCGGGAAGATGCGCCGCCCCTGGGGGACGTAGCCGATGCCCGCCCGCGCCCGTTCGTACGAGTGGCGGCGGCTGATGTCGGCACGGTCGAGGGTGATGGAGCCTGACCGCAGCGCGAGGACGCCGATGATGCCGTTGAGCAGGGTGGTCTTGCCCGCACCGTTGCGGCCCATGACGCAGATCACCTGCCCCGGTGCCGCGGTAAGGTGAACATCGGTGACTACCACGCTGCCGCCGTAGCCGAGCGAGACGCCGCGCACATCGAGCGACGCGCCCCGGGGATCGCGCTCGAACACCTGGCGCGGCGCACGTCCAACACGCGCGAGCAGTTGCTGCATCGCGGCCTCCCTTCAGCCGTCAGGCCGCTCGCGACCGGCCGAGATAGACCTCGATGACGGCCGGGTCGGATTGAATCGCCTCTACGGTGTCCTCTGCCAGGATATGTCCCTGGTGCAGCACGGTGACGGTGCGAGAGAACTGACGCACGAACTCCATATCGTGCTCCGTGACAATGATGGAATGACGGCCCTCGAGGGCATGAAGCAAGGCACCGGTGCGCTCACGTTCGCGGCGGGTCATACCCGCGACTGGCTCGTCGAGGAGCAACACGGCAGGCTCTTGCACCAGCAAGAGCGCGATCTCTAGCCACTGCTGCTCGCCGTGCGAAAGTGAGCCGGCCAGCGTCTGCACCCGCTCACTGAGTCCAACCTCCTCGAGCACGCTGTAGATACGCTCCCGCGCCGACAAGGGCAGGCCGCAAAGCAGCCCGAGCAGGCGTGAGCGGAACCCAAGCGCGACCTCGATGTTTTCGAAGCAAGTGAGGCTCCGGTAGACGGATGGGGTCTGAAACTTGCGCCCGATACCAAGGCGCACCAATTCGTGCTTCTGCAGCCGAGTGACGTCAATGGCACGACTCGTATGGTCGCCGGGCTTCGGCAGGAAGCGCGCGCGGCCCGAATCGAGACGCACCTTGCCGCTCAGCAGATCCATCAGGGTCGTCTTCCCTGCGCCGTTCGGTCCGATCAGGAACCGCAACTCACCTTCACGCAACGAGAAGTCGAGGTGGTTCAGGACGACGAAGCCATCGAACGACACGACAGCCTGCTCGATCTGGATGATGTCTTCGGTCATGGCATGCTTTCATGAGGTGCTTCGGAACCGGGCGGTGACGCGTCGGTGGATGGCGACCCGAACCGGCCCAGATGGGTTTGCTGGCTGATCCTGGGTCAAAGTCTTCCTCCTCCAAAGCCCCCTGGGGTGATTGA
>CAYGHU010000188.1:0-3207 GCA_964349785.1 uncultured Dehalococcoidaceae bacterium
GGGCGGAGGACGCCGGGGGCGGAGGGGGATGAGGTCTCGATGGCCACGCGGTCAGTCGGGATGACGTTCAGCACCTCGATCAGGTAACGGCTGTTGAAGGCGATCTTCGCCTCCTCGCCGGTCACGATGGCGTCGATCTCGCCCTCGTTGTTGCCAACCTCCTCGGCGCGCGCGGTCACGAGCAGGCGGCCCGGGGCGCCGCCGGCGCCGGGCGTGGCGCTGAGCCGGACGATGCCCGACCCATCGCGCGCGAAGATCGAGGCGAGACGCGTCTCCTGGCGGAACTCGCTCACGGAGATCTCGGTGCGCGTGGCGGAGCTCGCGGGGATGAGCTGCTGGTAGTTGGGGAACGTCCCCTGAATCAAGTTCGCGATCAGGGTCGCGTGGCCGAGGTCAAAGAGCACCTGCGTCTGAGCGGCGTTCACAGTCATCGTGACCGGCTGTCCCGCCTCAGGCAGTAGCCGCGCCAGCTCACTGAGGGCGCGGGCGGGCACGATGACCTCGCGTTCTTGTACATCGCCCTCGGGTAAGTCGAGGTCGTAGACAGCCAGGCGGAACCCGTCCGCCGCCGCCAGGCGAATGCCCGAGGGGCTGATGGCGAAGTCGACGCCGGTGAGCACCGGCCGCGAGTCGTCGGTGGCGGCCGCGAACACGACGTGATCAAGAGCCCGTCGAAGCTGGTCGGCCTCGATCTGGATGGCGCCCGCGCCTTCCACGGGCGGGATTGGCGGAAACTCGTCGGGATCCATGCCGCCGATGGAGGCCGCGTTCCGGGCGCAGGAGAGTCTGACCTGCCTTGAACGCTCGGCGAGCGTCATCTCAATTTCGTCGCGCGGCAGCGTCGCCACGAAGTCGGAGAGCAGTCGCGATGGCATCGTGATGGAGCCGGGCTCGGCGACGGTCGCGGGGATCGTGTAGGTGATGGCAATGGTCTCGGCATCAGTCGCGGAGAGCTTGATGCGCCCGTCGTCGGCTTCCACCAGCACATGCTGCGTAATGGGTAGGACCGAGCGCGCAGGCACGGCCCTCGAGACGGCGCTCAGGCCGCGGTGCAGTTGATCCTGCTGGCAGGCAACGCGCATCGAGTATTGCTCCCGCAGAATTGATTAAACGCTGAGCGTTTGCACGCTGACAAGAGTATACGCGTGTACGCGAATTGATGGCAATGCATCATGCAACGAGGGTCAAGCAGACGTTCCTACGCGGCTGCGGCAACCTCGCGTAGCGCTTCGGCCGCACAATCGATAGTCTTATCGATGAGCGCCTCGTCATGAGCGAGCGAGACGAACCAGCACTCGAATTGCGAAGGTGGCAGCAGCACCCCGCGTCCGAGCATCGCGCGGTGGAAGCGGGCGAAGGCGGCCGTGTCGCTCTCGCGAGCCTCGGCGTAATCCCGCGGGGTGGTGGCGCGGAAGAACGGCGTCAACGCGGAGCCAACACGAGCGACCGCGAGCGGCACGCCCGCCGCCCGTGCCGCCCGTTCCATGCCGGCTTGCAGCCGCGCGCCCAGCGCATCGAGGCGGTCATAGGCGACTTCATACCTGGCGAGCGCATCGAGGGTCGCGAGTCCGGCGGCCATCGCGAGCGGGTTGCCGGAGAGCGTCCCCGCCTGGTAGACATCACCGACCGGGGCCATGCGCTCCATCAGTGACCTCGGCCCACCGTACGCGCCGACGGGCAGGCCGCCGCCGATCACTTTGCCGAGCGCCGTCAGGTCAGGCCGCACGCCAAACAGCTCCTGCGCACCGCCTCGGCCGATGCGGAACCCGGTGATGACTTCGTCGAATATCAGCAGCGCGCCATGCTTGTCGCAGAGCTCGCGCAGGCCCTCGAGGAAGCCGGGGTGCGGGGCAACGAGCCCCATATTCCCGGCCACTGGCTCAACGATGATGCACGCGACCTGGCCGGGATGTGCATCGAATGCCGCCTGGACAGCGCCGAGGTCGCTGTAGGGAGCGACCAGCGTCTGGGCGGCAAACGCTGCCGGGACGCCGGGCGAGTCGGGCAGCCCGAGGGTCGCGACGCCTGAGCCTGCCGCGGCCAGCAGCCCATCGGCGTGGCCGTGGTAGCCGCCGTCGAACTTCAGCACGAGGTCGCGGCCGGTGGCCGCTCGCGCCAGGCGTAGCGCGGTCATCGTCGCCTCGGTCCCCGAGTTGACGAAGCGCACCATCTCGATGGATGGCACCGAGGCAACGATGCGCTCTGCCAGCTCGGCTTCGGCCTCGGTCGGCGCGCCGAAGGAGGTGCCGCGCGTCGCGGCCTGCTGCACCGCTGCGACGACATCGGGATGCGCATGCCCGAGGATGAGCGGGCCGAATGAGCCGACGTAGTCGATATACGTATTCCCATCGACGTCTGTGACGTGCGCCCCCGCGCCGCTCGCGATGACGACGGGCTCGCCGCCGACGGCTTTGTATGCCCGCACCGGGGAATCGACGCCGCCGGGCAGCACGCGGCGCGCGCGCGCCATCACTTCGCGGGAGCGGTCATGGTCCATCGTGTTCCTCAGGCTTCGAGCCTATCGGCAAGCGCCGCCAGCGACGTCGTCTCGATATCGGGGGACGGCGTGTCTTCCGGGTACGCCGCCTCGGTGCGCCGCACCCAGGCGGCTCGCAAGCCGGCATGGATCGAGCCACCGACATCGGCGGCTGGCGTGTCGCCAACGTACAGCACTTCATATGGCTCACAGCCGAAGCGTCCGGCCAGCGCAAGGAAGGCGGCACGGTTCGGCTTATAAATCCGCAGCGACTCGGACGACTGGATGACCGAGAACCGGAGGCGGTTGAAGGAGACGGCACTCTGGAGGAAGTCTTCGTCCGCATTCGACATGAGGCCGAGTAAGAACCCCTGGGCCGCGATCCGCTCGATGGTGTCGAGCGCGTCCGGGTAAGCCGGGGCATGGCTGAGCACCCAGCGGAGGTGGTTCGCTCCCGCCACCGGGTCGCCGTTCAGCTCGAACTTCGCGAACGTGTACTCGAACTGCCGTCGCCAGGTCTCCCACGTCGCGATCCACGGCGGTGGCGGCCCATCGAGGAGCCGCATCCGGTCGAGCTTGCCATCCTCGCCCGCGTGCTCCGCCCAGACGCTCACCTTGCGAAACGCCTCGTCCTGGAAGGTCTTCGCGACCTCCTCGTGATTGCCGCCCAGGCCTTGCTGGTCCAGCACCTCCTGGACGGACTGCAGGAAGTCCCAGTGGAACAATGTGCC
>CAYGHU010000189.1:0-3180 GCA_964349785.1 uncultured Dehalococcoidaceae bacterium
GATAGCCTAAAGGCCCGGTTTCCCGAGCCTTCAAGCGCACATTCCAGATGGTCTGTTACGGGGCCTTGCGTTCGAGCTCCGCTGGGGCGTAGCTCATGGCTCGGGTGCCGAGTGGCTGATGGCGGAAGTAGGTACCGTATCTGTCGGTCACACGCACGATGCGCCTGCATTCCGGGCACCGCCCGCGTTGTCCGAGCACGCGGGGCAAGGGCGCGAACGCTTCCGAGCCGGGGCAGTACCCTTCGGCGGTGTAGCGTTGCCGGCGGAGCTCGGCCATGCCTGCAATCCATTCCTCATCGAACAGGTTCATGACTTCACTCCTCTGGCCCGTAGCGCTTCGAGGGCGAGCCGTGTCATCGGCGGGATACCATGCCGGCCGCCCTCCCAGGCTCGCACGGTGAGTTCGTGGACTCCGAGCGCTGCCGCCATGGTGCGCTGGGTGAGTCCCAGCCCGATTCTAGCGTCACGGAACTCGTCGGGCGTCACAGCGAGGCCGATTCGGCGCGGGTAAGTGCCTCACGCAGCAAGCGCTCGGAGCGCTCAAGAAGTTCTTCCTGCATCACGAACGCGGCCCAGAGAGGGTTCACCCATGCGGGTGGCTCCGGCGGATGCTCGGCCTCGTCCCAGTGTTCCAACCATGCCTGCGCCGAATTCATGATCCAGGTGCCGACTTCCCGCGCAGTCGTCGGCTCGGCGTACGTGTGTCCGGTTGGTGTTGTATACGGGAACGTTTTCACGGGATCACCTCCGGGTGGCGGGTGAGTATCTGATTCCACGCCCAGTCCAGCCCGGCGTTGATGTCGCTCAGTTCTGCCATCGATCGTTCGTCGGTGGTGGCCTCAACATCCCCAGCGCCCAGCGTGAGAACGTGCATAAGCCCCCGCGCGGCCTTTGCGGTGAACGGCTTACGTCGCTTCATAGCATCTTCCCTTGGAACTTATCGGTATGGTGGGGTGGGCGGCGCCACGGGCTCTGGAGGTCGTCAGTCGCGAAGAGCGCGCCTTGCTCGGGTCGCCAGCCGTTCAGCTCGGCTTCGGTGGCGTAGGTGTCGCTCACGTTCCCGAACATGTCTACGCGCTTCACGGTAGGCTCGGCTCGCATGAGTGCGGCGATCTCGTCCGGGTGGGATTTGTAGTCGGTCATGTGTCGAGCACCTGCCGGACGACTGACGCCTTAGCGCCCTTCCGGGAGAGTCCTTCGTAGAGGTCGCGCTGGGAGCCGATCACGGCCCGGTACGCGTCTTCGACTGCGATCACCATCGGCTTCGCGGAGGCCGGGAGCATCGCTTCGAGCGCGACTAGCGCGGCCTCGAACTGTTGGAGCGCCTCGCGTGCCTCGCACGCCTGCGGAACCAGAGATGCCGGGAACCGTAGCATAGAAAGACCCCCTGTCGGCGGAATCGGGTAGCTTACACACCGGTTTTCCGAGCAGGGGGCCGTTGAGACTATACCTTGAGGGGGCCGATTCCGCGAATCAAACCAGTGTGTAAGCACCGATAGAATCCACCTGCGTCACGTCGCTGTCAAGTAGTAGAATCCCGGCATGGGCGATGGCTTGCGGGTTCTGCTGATTCTCGGGCTTGGTGTCTTTCTGTCGTTCTGGTGGCATTCGGCGAAGGAGCCTGATGCCGACTTGACCGGGATACTCCTTGTGGGCGGAGTTATAGCCCTCTTCCTTGGACTGATCGGCGCGTGGCTCTTTCAGGGCTCATCCTGAGTAGACTTCGTGCTCCTTGGCTTTGCGCCAGGTCATGGGCGTGTCGCTGTCGAGGTCGACCTTGAGGGTGGACTGATAGGGGCGGCTCCCGTTGGCAGCTGGCTCCATGCCTTGCCGGATGAACTCGAAGAGCGCGGCGGCATCAGGCAGGTACATGCCGGGGCCGGAGCATTTCGCGACGAGCGCGGCGATGCTGGGGGAGTCCCTGACGTGATCGACCCATATATCGGTGAGGAATTCGCGAGGCTCTATGTCGAATTTCTGGCGCAACACATCCCACTTGTCGTACAGGTCGTCGCGCCATGATCGCTCCTCCTCCTCTTCGGGAGGCTCGATTACGGCCGGCGCAGGCTGGACGATGGGCGTGGGTGCAGGGCGAGGCTTCACGGCTCCCGGCTCCTCCGGCAAGATGGCAAGGGGCACGCGTTCTGCTTCGTCGAGTACGAGTTTCCAGACGATGGCGCCCTTCGCCCGTAGCTCTCCCGTGCGCCTGATGTGGCCATCCGCTTCGAGCCTCACCATCGCCTCCCGTGCCGCTCGCGTGCTCGAAGCCATGTTGGCTGCGATGGCGTCCGCGCTCGGCCAGCACTCATGGTCGTTGTTGCAGTAGGTGGCCATCGCAACCAGAGCGAGCCTGTCCTCAGCCCGTCGCGGCTTCTTCATTTGCCAAACTGCGTGCTCTGTTTCCGAGTAACTCATTGGCCTTAGCCTCCTGCTGGCATGTCGCCAGACCGCTGTTAGCATGCCCACCAGTTGTCCGCCAGTCAACCGGCAGGCTGCGTGATAGGACCCAGTCTGACGCGTGGTATCTGCGGGACATCAACCGGGTGAGCGCGTGGTATCTGCCTCGTTAGATCGCGTGCAGTTTTCGTGTTTTGAATCTGGGGGTGTATGACGAACAGAAGGAACTGAACTGAACTGAACAGAAGGATGATTCGAACGGAACCGAAACGGGGACGTAGGGACGTACCGTCCAGCGATCGCCCTTCCCTGACCCTAAGCTCTTCTCTCTGAATGAACGCTGCGCTCATGGGGTCCCCTCCCATTCATGGAACGTCTTGGCTTAGACTCTCTCTCATGGGACGTTGGGCAAGAGGACCGAGACCGCATGGCGAAGCGCTTCCAGTGCCTCCCCTAATCGAGACTCTCCCTACCGTGCTCAATAAGCCGCAGCTTCCAGAGGACGTATACCTAGGTCTACTTGGTCCGTTCAGCGGTCCTGCGCGAGCCATTTTGGTGGGCCTATTGCGTGGATGGAGCCTCGGCATGGCTGGCGCGAGTGCCGGAGTAGCCAAAGCGACCGTGGATAACTGGCGAAATGCCGATCCAGCGTTCGCCCAGGCCGTCCTCATGGCGCTGGACCTGGGGTTTGCCCTCGGTATTGAGGCCGAAGCGTACGATCGAGCCCAGGATCGCACCGATAGGGCGTCTGGGAGGCTGCTAGAGCTCATCCTCAAGGCCCGG
>CAYGHU010000190.1:0-3159 GCA_964349785.1 uncultured Dehalococcoidaceae bacterium
GCATGTCGCTCCTCGACCTGATCCAGGAAGGCAACATCGGCCTGATCCGCGCCGTCGAGAAGTTCGACTACCGCAAGGGCTTCAAGTTCTCCACGTACGCCACATGGTGGATCCGTCAGGCAATCACCCGCGCCATCGCGGATCAGGCCCGCACGATCCGCATTCCCGTCCACATGGTCGAGACGATCAATAAGCTCGTACGCATCTCGCGGCGGCTGGTGCAGGAGTACGGACGCGAACCGACCTCCGAGGAGATCGGCCGCGAACTCGAGCTTCCGCCCGACCGTGTGCGCGAAATCATGAAGGTGTCGCAAGAGCCAGTCTCCCTCGAGACGCCGATCGGCGAGGAGGAGGACTCCCACCTCGGTGACTTCCTTCCCGACGAGTCCGCCCTCGCGCCGGCGGATGCCGCTTCGCACCAGCTCCTCAAGGAACAGGTGATGGACGTGCTCTCGTCGCTGACGCCGCGCGAGCGCAAAGTGCTGGAGCTACGCTTCGGCCTCGAGGATGGCCGCTCGCGTACACTCGAAGAGGTGGGCCGGGAGTTCAGCGTAACCCGCGAACGCATCCGCCAGATCGAGGCAAAGGCGCTGCGTAAGCTCCGGCATCCGACCCGCTCGAAAAAACTCAAGGATTACCTCGACTAGTCATCCTGGATGCGTGGAGGCCCACGTGCCGATCTATGAGTACCGCTGCCGTAAGTGCGGCCATGAGTTCGAGGTGATGCGCCGCATCACCCAGATGGACGCACAGGCGCCCTGCCCGGCCTGTCGCTCGCGCGCGACGAGCCGCAAGGTGTCGACGTTTGCGGTCGTCAGAGGCGCCGCCCCCAACCTCGCCACGGACGAAATCGATCCGGACGACTACACGCCAGAGGGCGGCGGCTACGACGACTGGGGGGACGACGACTTTTAGCCTCAGCGCCTCCTGAACTCATTGATGAGGGAGTCTCGTGGAACTCAATTGCGGACGCCTGCCGGTGCATAACAACGAGGCAGCGCGTCGGTTCGAGATCGAAGCGGGTGGCGGACTGGCCATCCTCACCTACATGCGTGAAGAGGACCGTATCGTCTACATCCACACAAGCGTGTCCACTCCCCCTCGAGGGTCACAGCATCGCCGGCCAACTGGCGATGCATGCCTGGAATACGCTCGCGCGGAGGGCCTACTCGTGGTGCCACGCTGCCCTTATGTCCGCGGCTACATCGAGCGGCACCCGGAGTATCAGAATCCGGTCGCGGCGGCGTAGTTGTCGCGTTATCCCGCGAGGAAGTCGAGGATCGCCCGGTTGCATACTTCCGGCTGCTCCGTCAGCAAACCGTGCGAGCCCCCCGGCACGATGCAGAGTCGCGCCTCCGGAATCGCTCGGTAGAGGTCGACCGTGTGCTCCACCTCTACGAAATCATGGTCGCCCGCGAGGACGAGCGTCGGCGACTGAATGCACCCCAGCTGCTCGCGAAGGATGTTCGGCTCTTCCAGCATCATGCGCCGTAGCTTCTCGAACACGACCGGCCAGTGCCCGGGACCGTCTGGAGACAGGCGCCGGTACGCCTCAGCGAACCGCGGCTCAAAGCCATCCGCCGTCGCCTGCCGCATCCCTACGAGGAACTGCCGCGTCATCCCCGCCGGACTGAAGTTCCCGCTTGCGAGCACGAGCCGCTGCACAAGTTCCGGCCGCCCCATCGCCATCAGCATCCCGATATTCGCGCCATCGCTATAGCCGACAACGTGCGCATTCGTGATATCGCGCGCCTCCATGAACGCCACCGCGTCTTCCGCCATCGCATCGTAGGTGATCGGGCCTTCGGCATCGGCGGTCCGGCCGTGTCCCTGGCGCTCGAAAGCGACGACCTGGTACTGCCTCGCGAGGTCTCGGGTGAGATCCGGCAGCATATCCACGGTCTCGAATCCGCCGTGCAATACGAGCACAGGCTGTCCACTCCCGTGGGTCTCGTAATAGTGCGAGGTGCCGTTTGCTTCCAGGTAGTTGCCGGGCCCAGTCACCTGGGCGGGATGGCCGACCCCGCCCGCCGAGGCGTCACCGTCCGTGGCTCCGGGCGGCTGAGCCACGTGAGCGTCGCATAGCTCGCACCGGCCAGCAGCAGACCCTCGACGAGAGTCGCTAGCCCCACGACGAGAGAGACACTGAACCAGAACCCGTCGGGGAACATCTGCACAAGGTGATCGCGCGCAGGATCCAGTTCCCAGAAGTCATTAGAGAACGACAGCAGGTGAAACTGACGGAAGAGCGAGTCGAATCCTACGAGGATGCCCACCGCACCCACCGCGAGCAGCAGCACCGTCAACAGTCCAGCCTGCATGCATTGCTGTGCGAGGCGACGCAACGACCGCTCGCGCGCCCAGAGGAATACCGCCGCTATGTACGCCACGATGTATACGAACGTCACTTCATGCAGGAAGAACGTGTTCTGGAATAGCCCCTTCACGTCTCGCATGTGCAGCGTCTCACGAGGTGTGAACAGCGGCTGCTCCTCGCCGTTGAGACGCACATGCGTCGTCAGCAGCGGTTCATCGTCCTGAAAATACCGGATCATCTCTGCCGCCGCGCGGTCCAGTTGCGCCCGGTCGATACCGGTCACCGTCTCCACGTCGTAGTGCGAGAACGAGTAGCCGTAGACGCGCGGCTCCATCGCCGCGATGCGCACGTTCGAAAGTACGAGGAATATAGGGACGGCGATAATAAACAGCGTCGTCGTCACCCAGCGAATGGTAGGCACCGGCCGATTATACGCGCCTGGCTTTCCCGGCGACTCGGCTATGTTGCTATCTCGGCGCTATTGTGATGAGGAGCCATCGCCGATGTTACACTCGTGTTCGCCGACAGCCTCACTGCACCGCATCCGCGGAGAGGAAGCACCATGACCAGCAGCACCTCAATAGTGACGCCTGAGCGTTTTGAAACCGGCATCCCGTCGTTCGCCGCCTGGATGGAGACCATCCCGGAACGGCACAAAGAGTTCCAGCGGCATTACGACGAGTACACGCCCGACCCGGCGGACATCGAGGCGGTCACGGAGCTCGTGCGGCAGCACGGCGTGAAGACGTTGGCGCTCGGCGAGCACTGGTGCCCAGACGTCTGGCGAGGCTTTCCGGTACTCGCGAGAATCGCGGAGGCCACCGGCATGGAAGTGCGTTACT
>CAYGHU010000191.1:0-3123 GCA_964349785.1 uncultured Dehalococcoidaceae bacterium
CTCCACGTGCTCTGCAACGACCTCGGCGTCGTCGAGCGCCAGTCCTTCGACCCTGAGGCAGGCACGGTGCGGGACTTCGTCTCGGGCTACAGCAACGTCGATCCGGGGATGGGCATCGGCGTGTGACGCCGGAAGCCGCCCTGCGGGCGCGCTACACTTCCGCGCGGGAGACGGAGATCACGCCGCGCACTGACTCCAGGCGGCTCATCAGCCGCGATACCTGGGTAAGTCCCAGCGTCTCGAGGGTGATGTGGACCGTCGTCGTCCGGTCGTCGCCCTCCAGGGTCCGCACGCCGACCATATTCACGTCCTCGGAAGCCACGATCGTGCTGACATCCCGCAACAGCCCCACGCGGTCCCACGCATGGACCAGCACCGCCGCCGAGTACAATTCGCCCGAGGGGCCCCAGTCGCATTCGACAAACCGCTCCGGCTCAGCACGCTGACGCACGTTGTGGCAGGAGCGGCGGTGGACCGTCACACCTCGCGATCGCGTAATGAAGCCAATGATTGGCTCCCCGGGCAGCGGGAGACAGCAGCGCGCCAGCGTCACATGCATGCCGCCTTCGCCTAGCACCCGCACCCCGGGCGTCCCCGTCTTTCGAGGCTTCTTCGTGACAACCGCCGGGGGCGTGGGCGGCGGCGGGGCGTACTCAGCCAGTCGCTGGGCGAGGAGCTGCAGCGATACGTCGCCGTAGCCGATCGCCGCGAGCATGTCGTCCAGCGAGTCGTACCCGATCTGGACATGGAGCGCCGCGGGCACCTCGGTGACGCCCAGTCGTTTGCGCTCGCGCTCCAGCAGGTCCTGGCCGCGCGCGATGTTCTCGTCGCGCGTAGCGCGCCGGAACCAGTGCCGGACTTTCTGCCTCGAGTGGCTGGAGCCGAGGTATCCGAGCGCCGGGATCAGCCAGTCCCTCGAAGGCCCTTTATCGGTACGTCCCCGGATCACCTCCACCGAGTCACCATTACGCAGCTTCGTCGTCAGCGGCGCAATGCGTCCATTGACGCGCGCCCCCACGCAGTGGTGTCCGAGGTCGGTGTGGATCCGGTACGCGAAGTCGATCGGAGTGGAACCCGCCGGCAGTACCCGCACGTCGCCTCGAGGCGTATAGACGAACACCTGGTCGCGGAACACGTCCGTCTTCACGGACTCGAGGAAATCGTCCGTCCCGGACGCCTCTTGTTGCCACTCGATCAGGTGCCGCAGCCAGGAGAGGCGTTCCTCGTACTGGTGATCCCGCTTGCGTGGTTCATCCTTGTACTGCCAGTGCGCCGCGACGCCGTACTCGGCCAGCTCATGCATCTCGTGCGTACGGATCTGGACTTCGAACGGCCGGGCGCCGGGCCCCATCACGTTGGTGTGCAACGACTGGTACAGAGACTCCTTTGGATTCGCGATGTAGTCGTCGAACCCTCCCGGAATCGGATGCCACGTCTGATGCGCCACCCCCAGCGCGTTGTAGCAGTCGCCCACCGTATTCACGAGGACGCGCAGCGCCAGCAGGTCGTAGATCTGGTCGAAAGACTTACCCTCGGCCGTATAGCGGCGCATCTTCGCCCGGATCGAGTACAGGTGTTTGACCCGCCCGCTCACGTCCGCCTCGATGCCTGCTTCTTCGAGCCGCGCCCGCAGCTCGCGCTCCACGCGGCGCACGAAGCGCTCGCGCTCCGCCCGCCTCGCCGCCACCATCGCCGAGATCCGCTTGTACTCCTCCGGCTCCAGATACCGGAACGCGAGGTCTTCCAGCTCCCACTTGAATTGCCAGATGCCGAGCCGGGCCGCCAGCGGCGCATAGATGTCCATCGTCTCGCGCGCGATCGCCTGCTGGCGCTCGGGCGGCAGGTGTTGCAGCGTCCGCATGTTATGGAGACGGTCGGCGATCTTGATGATCACCACCCGCACGTCCTCCGCCATCGCCACGAACATCTTGCGCAGCGTCTCGGCGTCGGCTGACGAGGTAGCCCCGCCGTGCGGCCCGATATGCTCGATCTTCGTCGCGCCTTCAACCAGACGTGCCACATCCGGGTTGAAGCGCCGGGTGAGCTGCTCCGGAGTCACGCCGCAGTCTTCGACTACGTCGTGCAGCAACGCCGCCTTGATCGTCGGCACGTCCATGTGGAGCTCGGCGACCAGGCGCGCCACCGCGATCGGGTGGGTGATGTATGACTCGCCGGAGAGGCGCAGTTGCCCCTTATGACATTCGCGGGCGAAGTCGTAGGCAGCGCGGATCGCTTCCACTCGCTCAACCGGCAAGTACGAGGCGAGCGTCGTGAACAATTCATCGACGCCAAACGGGGCTTGCTCGGTTACGACCATCCTGTGCTCAAAGTATCACGCGGTGGTCGCCTCGTCAGGTGCACATAACCCGATGGCCGCACCCGGCGTGCGCCCTCGCGCTCCCCGCACACCCGGCCCTACACTCGCACCATGCCCGACCTCCAGGCCCCCCGAGGTATGCACGATCTCCTCCCGGAGGACGAGGCGCTCTGGCGGTTCGTCCGCGACACCGCCGAGCGTGTCGCGCGCCTCTTCGATTACCGCATGATCGCTACCCCGATCGTCGAGGACGCCTCGGTCTTCCTGCGCACCGTCGGCGACGAAAGCGACATCGTCTCCAAGGAGATGTACGTCTTCGACGACCGCGGCGGCGACCACCTCGCGCTGCGGCCAGAAGGCACCGCCGCCGTCTGCCGCGCCTACATCGAGCACGGCATGGGAAGCCGTCCACAGCCCGTGCGTCTCTACTACTTCGGCCCGATGTTCCGCTACGACCGGCCGCAGGCCGGCCGCTACCGCCAGCTGTGGCAGTTCGGCGTCGAATGCATCGGCGACCCATCCCCCGCGGCCGACGTCGAGGTCATCGAACTACAGCGCACGCTGTACGAGCGGCTTGGCCTCGGCGACCTCACCCTGCGCGTGAACTCCATTGGCACCGCCGACACCCGCCACCGCTACGTCGAGGCCCTCCGCGAGCATTTCCGTCCGCACGCGACCACACTCTCCCGCGACTCCCAGCGCCGCTTCGAGACAAACGTGCTGCGGATACTCGACTCGAAGGAAGACGCGGGACACCCCGCCGTCCAGCAGGCGCCCAGCATCCTCGACTACCTTGACGAGGCGGA
>CAYGHU010000192.1:0-3088 GCA_964349785.1 uncultured Dehalococcoidaceae bacterium
CACGCGGCTCGCGCCGACGCCGACGAACATCTCGACGAACTCGGAGCCCGAGATCGAGAAGAACGGGACGGCGGCCTCGCCCGAGACGGCGCGTGCGAGCATCGTCTTGCCGGTGCCTGGCGGGCCGACGAGCAGGACGCCGTGGGGGATGCGTGCGCCGAGGGCCACGAACTTCTCGGGATACTTCAGGAACTCGACGATCTCGGCTAGCTCCTGCTTCGCCTCTTCCTGGCCGGCGACATCGAGGAACGTGACGGTCGGATTCTGTCCCGTGGACCTACGAGCATGGCTACGCCCGAACGACAGTGCCTGCGAATTCGCGCCCTGGGCCCGTCGCATCATGAAGATCAGAAGGCCGCCGAAGATGATCAACGGCAGAAAGGTGAAAAGTAGCCCGAAGATGTTCTCGAACTGGCTATGCCCCTTCACGCTGACCTCGACTGCATCGTTGCCGGAGCCAACCGGGATATCGTTCTGCTTGAGGATATCGGCGACGGACGAGGAGCTTTCCTTGCGCGAGCGCAGTTCTTCCTGTTCGCCCCTGAGCTTGACGAGCAGGTTATCGCCAGTGACGGTGATCTTCTCGACGTTGCCGTCCTTGGCCCGGGCGATGACCTCGGAGATCGGGATGTCGCGGGAGGTAGCCGAGGGCCGGAAAAACATCACGACGACAATCACAATGCCGCCGAGGATGATCAGGTAGATGAGCGACTGGCGGATCAAGCGTGAGTTCATGAGGCGGGGGATTCCGTTCGGCGGCGACTGGTCTTCTCGGAACGCCGAAATGCACCCGCACGCATGTCCAGTCTAACACCGCCTACCGGTCTGCCGTCCTGGTTGCCGCCACATTGCCGCGGTGTCGCCGAAAGATCAGCAGGGCAGAGGTGGGGAATGTACAGTGAAGTCCACGCTGCCGCGCGATGCGCCGGGCGGGTGGCGTGGAGGTGAGCGATACATGGCATTAGCTGACGCGTCGTTGACTGGAAGCGTCAACGCCTTGGCGGTGGCGCCTCCGGCACGGATGATGATGCTGTCCGACGGGCGGGCGCTCGCCTACGCCGAGTACGGCGATGCCGCTGGCGCGCCCTTCGTCTTCATGCATGGGGTTCCGAGCTCACGGCTTGCCGCTGCCATGTTCCACGAAGCGGCCTGCCGTCGCGGTATTCGCCTTATTGCTCCCGACCGGCCTGGGTATGGTCTCTCCGACGTGCAGCCAGGCCGCACGATCTTGGATTGGCCGCGGGACGTTTCAGAATTGGCGGATCAGCTTGGCCTCAGGCAGTTCGGCGTGATCGGTATTTCAGGGGCGGTCCCGTACCTCCTTGCATGCGCTGTGGCGATCCCTGAGCGACTGAGCCACGTCGCGATTCTGAGTGGGCTCGGCCCACTGGAAGAACCGGGCGTCATGAATGGGATGAATAGAGAGTCTGCCGCGTTGTACAGGCTTGCCCTGCGTTCCCCACGCGTGGGTCGACTCTGGATGAAAATGCTGGCGCAGACCGCGAAGCGGTCGCCGCTGCTGGTGTACCGGCAGCAACTCAGCTACCTGCCCGAGGTCGACCGCGCCGTATTTGAGCGCCCAGAGATGCGCGATCTGCGTCTGGCCGACTTCGCCGAAGCATTCAAGCAGGGTGCGACCGGCGCCGGCCAGGAGGCCGTCCTCCATATGTCGAAGTGGGGATTCGCGCTCAGTGACGTTCCAGTCACGGTGTTCCTCTGGCAAGGAGACCAGGATCGTCATCACCCTTTGGCGATGGGTCGTTTCCTGGCCCGAGCGATCCCGAATGTCCATGCGGTGTTCGTGCCGGGTGCAGGCGCGTTCGGCTGCATCGCGCAGATGGAGTCGATCTTCGACGAGCTGACGAACTGCCCCGCATGGTAGGGGACACTCGCTCTGGGCGCGCTCGGACGAGCGCGCTGTCCGTAGACTCATGCCTCAGTGGCTGATTGGCTACGTGCTGGTTCAGAGAGCAGGCTGACAGGATCACATCGGCAAAATGCACGTGTGTGGATCGGTGACGCCCAATCGTGCAGGTGCGACGCTCGTCACGGGTCGCACGCCGCTCGACGCGACCGCCGGTTACTCGCTCGCGGTTTCGATCGTCACACTTAGCCGCGGCAGGCAACCCGCGTACGTTGTAGTGACGGTCGCTGCGTATATTTGAGGGGCTCTGGCGAGATCGTCCGCTGTCGGATCGGGAATGCGGCGGGTCACAAAGAGTAGAATGAGCGAATGGGCACCTCGACCGCCACACCGTTACTATTGCCGTTCTTGGAAGCGCGCTCGTTTCCCTGACTATTCTTTGGGTTTTCCGCTGAGCGGGCGACGCCGATCAGCGGCTCGTGCGTTCAAACTGATCCAGCGCCAATGCGTCGCTCACCCGCCAGAATTACCCTCGACGTGATCGACTTCCCTATGATCACGGCGCCGGTAGCCGTGCGCTCCCCTGCGCGTTGTCTCGGAAGGACTGATACATGAGGTTCTCCACCCTAATCAGCAAGTTCATGCAGCGCCGGCCAGCGACCGCACCGCTTGAGGCGATTCGCGGTTTGCCGACGCCAGCCATTACCGACGAACAGGTTAGGATCGCGACATAAAGCGGCACACCTGAGGGCTCCCGGTCGTTGCTGAAGGGCTTGCTGCTCCGAACGCCATGTGGAGAAGCCCGGCCGCATTCCATTTCGCTGCTTCTGACCGGCGGTTGTAGCGTAGCGTCGCACAGGTACCAGGAGAGGGTACCGGACCGAGCGACTCGAATCTGAAGTTCTTGTCCCGGACTACACTGAATGTTTTACCTCGATCTGGGCACGCTATAGCTCGGCCACGGCCAGCTGCGCAGCACGAACCCGCTCGAGCGGCTCAACAAGGAGATCAAGCGTCGCACCGCCGTCGTGGGCATCTTCCCGACGCGTGCCAGCCTGATCCGGCTGGTCGGGATAGTACTCTTCGAGCAGGACGACGAGTGGCAGGACGGCCACCGCTACTTCAGCCCCGCGTCGATGGCCCAGATCGATACTCCCGTCGAACGAGAGGAGCTGACCACCGCACTACTGATCGCAAGCTAATCAGATCGGGCGCGCGGATGAC
>CAYGHU010000193.1:0-3079 GCA_964349785.1 uncultured Dehalococcoidaceae bacterium
ACGTCTGCCTTGGCACTCTCCCCGTACTCTGATAGCCTTGATGGTTCTGGCCCTCTCCGGAGACCCCCCAGTGGGGGGGAAGTAGAGCTGGCCGGGCCATTAAGGGAGTTTGAAGATGTTTGCCATTGTCCAGGCCGGGGGCCGGCAAGAAAAAGTCGTTGAAGGCACCGTGGTCGTCGTTGACCGTCTCGAAGCCGAGGCCGGTGATTCCTACACATTCGAGCAGGTCCTGCTCATCGAGGGAGCGGACGGCGCGGTTTCGACCGGCGCCCCCTTCCTCAAGGGCGCGACCGTCACGCAAACGATCATCGCGGTGACAGCCGCGACGATGGGGCGGATGTCGGTCACGCTGGGCGTCACTTTTACCGCGAACGGCAACGCGGTGTGGCGACGCACCTCGCGGACTACGTCGGCGGCGATGTCGGGGTCCTGGCCGAACTCCAGGCCGCCCACCTCGACGTTTGGGCAGGAGATGTTGACCTCGAGGCCAGCGACGCCCGGGACTCCATCGAGGCGCTGCGCGAGCTGGCCGTACTCGGCAACGGTGTCGCCCATGACGTTGACCAAGACAGGGGTCTGCCAGCGTTCCCAGAGTGGAGCCACCTCGCGGATGAGCGCGCCTACCCCGATGTTTTGGAATCCGATGGAGTTAATCATCCCGCTAGGCGTCTCGACGGTGCGGGGCTGGGGATTGCCTTTTCTGGGGCGCAGCGTGGTGCCTTTCGAGACCACGGCGCCGAGAGCGCCGACATCGAAGCGCTTCGCGAATTCAAGCCCGTTCGAGAACGTGCCGGAAGCGACCATGACCGGATTGCGGAGACGAAGCTCGTGCTTCTGCCCGGGAGCGATGGTGACACTGAGGTCGATGTTTGGCACCTGGCGCTCCTGTATCTCGATGATACGCCGAGGCTGCCGTACGGGGTGTTGTGGTCAGGATCGAGTGGATACACAACGGCGCTCCAGATGGAGCGCCGTTGTTGTCTGTTAGGTCGCGAAGGCGGGGAAGTTACGCGTCCTCAGAGGTCTCGTCAGAGAGTAGGATCTCGGATGGTTTCGAAATCCGTACTCCGCCGCGGAGGGAGTTTCGGAGTGTATTCGTCTGCTCCCACATCACGCTCTCGGTCGAGTTCGCGAAGTTCTTGATGGTGCCGCAACGCTTGCAGCGCCCGACGCTCTCGCGTCCGCTCGGGGCCTCAATGAGCCAGTGGTGCACGCAGGTGCCCACGTGTGACGTGCGTTCGCGTGCTTCGCTTGTCATAAACCTCTAACCTCCTACAGCGGCCTGCGCTCCCCGCGTCGGCGGTCGCTGTGCTTCCTATGAGTGCGATAAACGAAGGTCGAGTGAGTCTTCTATTGATCGCTTACCTGTACCGTCTACTCTATCGTCGGGTTTGTATCAGGGCAAGTATTATTTCATTAAATAGTTGTAAAGTGCCGTAAGCATGGGAAGCGGCTGCGGCCCGTCACGCGTATACTGAGTAGTGGTGAGCGCAATTCCAACCCGTGTCTGTCGCAGCCGTTCAGTGTCACGCCCTCCGTGCGCTGGATCGCTGATATCTGTAAAACGTCGCCAGGGCTGCCAAAGTTCCCAGGCGGCGTGTGTAGAGTCGTACCGGAGGAACCATGGCTGACCGGGAGGCGGTGCTGGCCGCGCTGCAGACGGTCCACGATCCGGAGCTACACCGGGACATCATCTCGTTGAACATGGTGCGAGATCTGGTCGTCCAGGACGGCCGGGTGGCGTTCAACCTCGTGCTGACGACGCCAGCGTGCCCGTTGCGAGAGACGATCGACCGGGATGTCCGGCAGGCGCTGGCGCTGGTGCCGGACGTGCGGGAGATCGACATCCACTGGGACGCCGAGGTGCGCGGCGGGATCGCCCGCGAAGGCGGCCCAAAGCCGGTTGAGGGTGTGAAGAACGTCATCGCGGTCGCCTCCAACAAGGGCGGCGTGGGCAAGTCGACCGTGGCCACGAATCTGGCGGTGGCGCTGGCGCGGCTCGGCGCACGGGTGGGGTTGATGGATGCGGACATCACCGGCCCGAACATCCCGACGATGATGGGCATCGAGGCGGGGGCGTTGGCCGAGGGCAAGGGCGGACTGCACGCCATCGAGGCGCACGGCGTGCAGTGCGTCTCGATCGGGTTCGTGCTGCCGCCGGGGACGCCGGTGGTCTGGCGAGGCCCGATGATTGGCTCGGGCGTGCGCCAGCTGCTGCATGACGTCGATTGGACGGAGTTGGACTATCTTATTGTGGACCTGCCACCGGGCACCTCGGACGCGTCAATGACGATGGCCCAGGAGGCGGAAATCGCGGGGGTGGTCATCGTCTCGATGCCGCAGCGGGTGTCGATCGAGGACGCCACCAAGGCAGTGGGCATGTTCGACCGTCTCGGCGTGCCGATCTTCGGGATTGTGGAGAACATGTCGTCCGAGGTCTTTGGCCGCGGCGGGGCTCGCGAGGCGGCAGACGAGCTCGGTGTCGAGTTCCTCGGCGAAATCGAGCTGGCGGCCGCGGTGCGTGAGGGTGCGGACAGCGGCGTCCCGATCGTGGCGGGCGTGCCGGACTCGATGCAGGCGCAGGCATTCCTCCGGCTGGCCGAGCAGGTGGCGGCGCGCTGCTCCGTCCTGCGCTGGTCCAGCGACATCGGCGCGGTCGCGTGACTCATCCAATTCTGACAGCAAGCTAGGACAGGCATTTCGTGGTAGGTGAGCAGCCGGTAGAGCAGCCCGGCGATGAACGGGCAGCGGAAGAAGGCGGCCGCCGGCGAGGCAGCAGGGGCGGCCGGGGTCGCGGCGGGCGAAGCGAGGCGGAGGCGACGCGAGCGACGTCGCCGCTCACCAACGAGCCCCGCATTGTCGGCAGGCGGCCCGGACGGCCGGCGCTGGGGCCGGCAGCCGAAGTGCCGAAAGAGGCGCCGTCGACGCCGGAGATGCCGGCGGCCTCGGGGAGTCGTCGCGGTCGCGCTGCGGCGTCTAGTACGACTGAGCCACGACCTCAGCCCGCGCAGACGGCCGAACCAGCGCAGACGGCCGAACCAGCGCAGGCGGCCCAACCAGCCCCGTCAGCGCAGCCGGT
>CAYGHU010000194.1:0-3068 GCA_964349785.1 uncultured Dehalococcoidaceae bacterium
ACCTCATACAGTCCACTCTCACGTAATCGGCGTCTCGGAGAACAACTCGCCAGCGGGGTGCCGCTGCCCGAAGCACTGGCGGAGATGGGAGAGACTGCGGAAGGCGTGGCGACCACGCCAGCGGCGTTACGTCTGGCGAAACGTCTAGGCGTGGAGATGCCGATCGCAGAGGCGTTGCAGTCGATCCTGTCCGAAGGAGTCTCGCCGCAGACAGCGGTGACCGCACTGCTCCAACGCGACCCGAAAGCGGAGCACTTCGAGCGTCGTGCGCCTCGCGTGTGATCGCTTGTTACACTGAAAGTGACGATGTCAGATAACGATGAGACCGCGCGAATTGGCAGCCCTGGCGGGTTCGACGACACAGGCGTGCCCGGGGATCTGGACGAAGGCCAGGCCCTCAGGCGGGCGGTAGCGAAGCCGGCGGACGTGCTGCAGGCAATTGGGGACAGCCACCATGCTCTCCCTCACGATCAACTTGCCGCGCTCTCCAATGCCGATGATGAGACGATCGCGCGGCTGATGCCGCTCTGGCCGCAGATGCTGCCGGAGCGGCGGCGCGAGTTGCTTGCCTCCCTGCAGCGCCTGTCCGACGAGGATCCGACTCTCGACTTTAACCGGGCGTATCTCTCCGCGCTGCACGACCCAGACCCGGCGACACGAGTGCTTGCCATCCGTGGACTCTGGGAGCATGAAGGCAAAGAAGTGATGCGACTGCTCGCCGATATGATGCAGCAGGACCCAGAGCCAGCTGTGCGGGCTGAAGCTGCCGGTATGCTTGGTCACTTCGTCGTCGATATGGAATTCGGGCTGCTCTCGGACGACGACGCCGAACACCTGGCCGAGGCGTTGCGGGACGCTATCGATGACGCTACTCAAGAAGATGAGGTGCGTGCGCGAGCGCTTGAGGTGCTGGGGGCATCTTCTGAAGAATGGGTCGCGGAGATGATCGCCGACCAATACGAGGCTGGCGGTGTCAGGATGCGGCTGGCCTCGGTCCGGGCGATGGGGCGAAATGCCTCGGACAACTGGCTACCGGTGCTGATCCACACGTTTGACGATGACGATGCGGAGATGCGCGCCGCTGCTGCGACTTCAGCCGGCGAATTGCTCGTCGACAGCGCTATCGAGCCTCTGGCTCTGCTCGCGGAGGATCCGGACAGTGACGTGCAGACTGCCGCGATACTCGCCCTTGGGGAGATCGCAGGCGAGGCTGCCGAGGCTATTCTGCAGCAACTGTTGGAACGCGAGGAGCACGTTGCCCAGGCCGCTCGCCGCGCGCTGGCTGTGGCGCGAATGATGGCACTCGAGCCGGACGAGGGGGCGGAGCCGTCGTGACAACGCGAGCTGGTCAACGGTTGGCGGTGCGCGATGCCATGTCCGCGGGTGGTGTGGTGTACCGCCGCAACGGCAATCGCACTGAGATCGTGCTTGTAGCGCGGCCACAGGAGCGTTTGTGGGCGCTCCCTAAAGGGACGCCAGAACCGGGCGAGACGGTAGAGGATACGGCCCTCCGCGAAGTAGAAGAGGAGACGGGCCTGCAAGTCCGCATCGATCGGAAGATCGGTTCCATCAGGTACTGGTATGCGCTCGCGGAGGAGCATGTGCGGGTGCACAAGGTCGTGCATCACTACCTGATGGAGCCAGTGGGCGGCGATGTGAGCCTGCACGACCATGAGTATGATGTGGTCGACTGGTTTGACATCAATGAAGCGCTATCGCTTCTGTCGTATCAAAATGAGTGCGCCATCGTTGAGCAGGCGGGCGCACTGGTCCGGAATTGGCGCGCATGACGACGACGTCGCATCGAGTGATCATGACCGGAAAGCTAATCCGGCTGCGCGAGAAGCAGATCGGCGATGCGCGACGGGACTGGGAGTGGCGCCGCGACCCTGAGCTGGCCGCATACGATGCGGCGCGTCCGCTTGCGATGTCCTACCGTGCGTTCGTGTCGACGATGTCGGAAGATCTCCAGTTCACGAGCGCCTACCGACGCTCGTTTGCCATCGAAGAGCTGGCCGAGCATCGGCACATCGGCAACGTGATGTACTACGGATACGACTCGATGCTCCGAGAAGCAGAGCTCGGCATCACGATCGGCGACCGGGACTACTGGTCTCGGGGCTACGGCACAGATGCGGTGTCCTTGATGCTGCGCTACCTGTTCACCGAGCGAGACCTGAGGCGTGTGTACCTGCACACGTTGTCCTGGAACCACCGCGCTCAGGCGGCGTTCCGCAACGCGGGGTTCCGTCATGTGAAACCAGTGCACCGCGATGGACATGACTTCGAGCAGATGGAGATCCGGCGCGAAGAGATGGGGGATCTCGACGCGATGCCACGGGAGTAGGCGGAACGCCGACAACTACGGGGCCCGGCCAGCGGTCGTTCAATTGCGCCCCAGTGAGGCCCGTGCTACAACGAAATCGGCCCTCACCGGAGGCGCCACCCAAGCTGCTGAGGGAGCTGGCGCGTGATTCCAGAGCAGTTCGGACGCGTTGGCGTCTTGCTCCTCTTCGCGCTCCTCTTTCCGGCGATCCCGCTGGTCGCTTCATACGTCTTTTATCGGTTCCGTCTCCGCCCTGAGCATCACGATCCCATTAAGGATGCCACGTACGAATGTGGTGTTGAGAGCGAAGGGAATGCGTGGGGTCAGTTCCACGCGCGTTACTACCTGTTCGCGCTCGGGTTCGTCATCTTCGACGTGGAGGTCGTGTTCTTGTACCCGTGGGCCGTCGTGCATGGCGGACTGGGGTTCTTGGCACTGTTCGAGGCAGCGTTGTTTATCGGCATCCTCGCGCTCGGACTCGCCTACGCCTGGCGGCGGCGCGCCCTGGAGTGGCGCTAGTTGCCCCGGGGGCCCCGGCAGTTGGAAGGCCATACCGTGGCTGCGCGGCTGGGTGTGGCATTGCCCGGTGTGGTCGTCGAGGAGACGGACGAGTGGGTCGAAGTGGCGCCTGAACGCGTCGCTGATGCGATGCGCTGGCTGCACGATGACCCGGAACTCGACGCCGCGCAGCTGAGCAGTGTGTGTGCGGTCGACCGGTACGACCACTTCGAGGTGGTCTATC
>CAYGHU010000195.1:0-3019 GCA_964349785.1 uncultured Dehalococcoidaceae bacterium
CGCCAATCCGCTCGCCCACAAAATCGAGGTTGATCGCGGCGAACGGGCGTCCCGAGAGGTCGATGGCTGCCTGCACAAGCGCCTCATCAAGCGGCACGATGGCATCACCCATCCGCACAAGGCCCGCGCGGTCGCCCAGCGCCTTGTCGAATGCTGAGCCGAGCGCCAGCGCGCAGTCCTCCATCGTGTGGTGCGCGTCCACCTCCAGGTCGCCGTCGCAGCTGAGGTCGAGGTCGAAGCGCCCGTGCTTCGCGAAGGCTGCGAGCATGTGGTCGTAGAATCCGATCCCCGTCCGTACGGACGCGAGCCCACGTCCATCGACGTTGAGCTCGACGCGTATCTTCGTCTCGGCGGTCTCCCGCTCGATCACCGCTCGCCTGCCCAGGCTGTTCGTCACAATTCCGCCTCGATCTCCTTGATAGCGGCCAGTAGCCGCTCCGTGTCCTCCGGCGTCCCCGCCGAGATGCGCATGTGCCGCGGTAGCCGGGGGTGGTCGAATGTCCGCACGAAGACGCCACGTCGCCGCAGCGCCTCGCGCACCGTTGTGGCGTTGGAACGCAGCAGCTGGCAGAGCACGAAGTTCGCCTCCGACGGCGCGGGTTCGATCCAGCCGGTCGCCCGCAGCAGCTCTGCCATGCGGTCGCGCTCGCCGGCCAGCCTGCACGCCCGCTCATCGAGCAGTGCGACGTCCTCCAGGGATGCGAGCGCCGCCGCCTCGGCGGCGACGTTGACGCCGTAAGGCTGTTTCACGAGCATCAATGTTTGCGCGATGGCCTTTGGCATGACCCCATAGCCGATCCGGAGGCCCGCCAGCCCGCCCCACTTGCTGAACGTCCGCAGCGCCACCAGCGCCGCGCCTGAGGCAGCGCGCCCCACGAGCGATTCAGCGTGCGAGAACTCGATGTACGCCTCATCGACCACCAGTAACGCGCCGGTCGCGCAAATCTGCTCCGCAACCTCCCCCGGTAGCAGCCCGCCTGTCGGGTTGTTGGGCGAGGGGATGCAGACGAACTTCGCCGAGCGCGCGGCCTCCACGACCGCGCTGCCGTCGAGGCTCCAGTCATCCCGCAGCGGCACGTCGATAACTTCGGAGCCCTGTAGCTCGGCGTCAAAGCCGTACATCCCGAACGTCGGCGCGGCGATCACGATGCGGTCACCGGGTTCAACAAAAGCGCGGAACAGCAAGTCGATGATTTCGTCGGAACCTGCTCCCGCGACGATGCAATCCGGGTCGATCCCGTGCCGGACACCGAGCGCCGTACGCATCGCCCGCTGGTCGGGGTCAGGATAGCGGTGCGCCGGATACTCACTCTTGAGGGCCTCACGCGCGCGTGGCGACGGCCCGTACGGATTCTCGTTCGCATCGAGTTTTACGATGCGTTCGACCGGCACTCCATATTGCGCGGCGACCTCTTCGGGCGGCGCGATGGGGCTATAGCCGCGCATCCCGCGCAAAGCGGGACGCAGCGCGTGTTCGAGGTCGAAGCCCGCCATCAGCGCCCCTCCAGCCGCAGCTCGATGGAGCGCGCGTGCCCGGTTAACCCCTCGGCCCGCGCCAATGCGGCGGCGTACGGCCCGATGCGCCGGAGCTCCGCTTCCGACAGCGCGATCGTAGACACGATCTTCAGGAAGTCGTTCACCGAGAGCGGCGAGGCGAATCGGGCCGAACCGCCCGTCGGCATGACGTGGCTGGGCCCGGCGACGTAGTCTCCGAGCACCTCCGGCGAGTATTCGCCGATGAACACTCCGCCCGCGTTCTGTACGCGAGCGGCGAGCGCCTCTGGGTCGCGTGTCACGAGGCACAGGTGCTCGGGCGCGAACTCGTTCGCCAGCGCCACAGCCTCATCGAGGTCGGCGGCCACCACCGCGCCGCCGCGCTCGATCGCCGAGCGCGCGATGGAAGCCCGTTCGAGGTCGGCAAGTTGCAGCTCCACCTCGTGCGCGACCGCCTCGGCATGTGCCTCGCTCGTGGTGATCAGGATCGGCCGCGCAAGCGTATCGTGCTCCGCCTGTGCCAGCAGGTCGGCTGCACACAGGTCCGGCGCCGCCGAGTCGTCCGCCAGGACGACCGTCTCCGTAGGCCCGTAGAGCGCGTCAATGCCGACCTGACCGTACAGCTGCTGCTTGGCGAGCGTCACAAAGATGTTGCCTGGCCCGAACACCTTGTCGACGCGCGGAATCGACTCCGTCCCGAACGCGAGCGCTGCCAGCGCCTGAGCGCCCGATGCGCGAAAAATCCGCTGTACCCCCGCGATGCGCGCGGCGACGAGCTTCAGCGGGTGCACCGAGCCGTCGGCTCGGGCGGCCGTCACGCCCACGATCTCCGCGACGCCCGCGGCAACCCCCGGCACGGTCGTGTGCACGATCGACGAAGGCAGGACCGCGACGTTCCCCGTCATGTAGATGCCGGCGCGCTGGATTGGCCGCACGATCATCCCGAGGCCGTGCTCCGTGAACGGGCGCGGCGCGTGCTGGGCCTGGTGCGCGTGAAACCCACGCACCCGGTCTGCCATGAACTCGACCGCCTCCAGCAGGTCGGCCGGCACGTCCTTGAACGCGGCGTCGATCTCGTCGCCGGTAACCTCCATCGGAGCGTCCGAGGAGCCGTCGAACCGCTGCGAGTAGCGCTTCACCGCGGCATCGCCCTCACGACGGACATCCTCGATGATCCTCGCGACGACTTCGGCGGCGCTCAGCGGCGATCCGAACGTCTCCATGATCGATGCCTTCACCGCCGCCGGAAGCTCTACCGCCGCAACTGGATCGCGGCGCAGTACGGACTGCCGCCCTGCCTCCGCGCCCCGCACGATGCGTAACGCGCGCTGGCTCATTGCAGGTACTCCCGAAGCTGGTCCGTCGTGTCTTCGATCGTCAGGTCGATGAACTCGCGCATCCGCTCCTCTGTCACGTGGTCGATCGTCTCTTTCAGCACCTCAGGAAGATTACGGTAGAACTGCTCAATCTCATCCTCGCCCGCCATGCCAGCATTCTGGAGGTGCCGGCTCGCCATGCGCCGAAA
>CAYGHU010000196.1:0-3018 GCA_964349785.1 uncultured Dehalococcoidaceae bacterium
CCTGAGCGATCGCTCGAGCGATGGCGACGCGCTGCTTCTCGCCGCCAGAGAGCCGGTCAGCGCGGAAGTTCGCGCGATGGAGCATGTTCACTTTCTCGAGCGAATGGACCGCCACCTCGCGATCGAGCCGGTCGAAGTGGAAGAGCGCGCTACCCGCGTCCTGTCGGCGCCCGAGACGGCCGGACAACACGTTATTCATCACGGACAACCGCTCGATGAGGTTGTATTCCTGCCAGATGAAGCCGACCTGGGTCTGAATCTGGCGGAGTGCCTCGCCGTGCGCCTGCACGACATCGACGCCGTCGATGTGGATGGAGCCGGCTGCTGCCCGCTCCATGCCATTGATGCATCGAAGGAGAGTCGACTTGCCGGCGCCGGAGCGCCCGATGATCGCTGCGACTTCGCCGTCCTGGACGGTGAGTGAGACGTCATTCAGCGCCTGGTACCCGTTGGGATACACATGACGCACGTTGCGCACTTCCAGCACGCGCGTTCCCTTCCGAGAGTCGAGGTGTGGATCGACTTCGGGCGGAGGCTACGTGCCGTTGAACGCGCTTCGGTTCACGCCACGTAAGGCGCAGAACATCTCTGGGTTAACGAGCGCCATCCATGACCCACTGGCTGGATGATTCGTTGAGCACTACCGCCCGGGTATCCTCTCCAGCCAGAGCATCGCTACCGCTGCCCTGCCCCCGCATTGTCCATTCCGAGCAGATTCAGCAGTGGTCTCACCATGCCTCGAGCGGCTGCCACCCCGACCAGAGTCACGTCTTGTATGCTCCGGCCGACGTCCGGGTCGGCGAGTCATCGAGGGTGCCCGAGAAGTCCTGCGATGTTGTGGAATGCGAGTCGCCATGAAAATCAGCAAGTCGGTCCGCGCTGCGATGGTGCCGGATCAGAACCCGATGCATCCCGACTACACATCGATCTATCTAGTCGGGTCCGCCCGCGGGCAGTCGCTCGCCATCGACTCGGGTGAGGCGATGGAGCACTACCAGTGGTTCCTGCGGGGCTACCTCGCCGCTGTCGAGAAGGCCGAGATCGGCATGACGACGATCACCCACCATCATTCGGATCACTCGGGGAACCTGAAGTGGGCGAAAGAGCATCTCAAGTCCGAAGTCTCGATCCCGGCGAACGGGCGCGCGCTGCTGAAGGGCCGGATTCCCGCAGAGGTGAACGCACTCAGTGACGGCGACGTCATCAACCTCGGGGGCGGGGTGCGCGTCCAAGTGCTCGCGACGCCCGGACACAGCGTCGACTCGCTCTGCTACTACATCGAGAATGAAGGGGTGCTCTTCACGGGCGACACGATGCTCGGTTCCTCGACCACGACGGTCTGGGACCTCGGCCTGTACCGCAAGAGCCTGCAACGCCTGGTGGAGCTGCCAAACCTCACGGTGATCTGCCCCGGCCATGGGAAGATCGTCAACAATCCTCGCGAGCGCCTCCAGACATACGTGGACCATCGCAACCAGCGTGAGCGACAGATACTGAAAGTCCTCAAGGGCGGCAAGCAGCTCTCCAGCTGGGACATCATGCAGGAGGTCTATCCGGATCTCGCCCCGGGGCTACGGCGCGCCGCCGATGGGAATGTGCGTAGCCACCTGAAGCAGTTAGCCGACGAAGGTCGAGTCACGGCCTACGAGGGTGTGCCGCGCCGCGCAACCAGCAAGGCGAAGATCGAACGCGACCGCGAACATGCCCGCGCCGAGGATCGACTCATCCGTCAGGCCAAGCGCATCGAGGATGCCCGACGCCGAGGCTCGTTGCGTCAGCAGGAGAACCCCGCAACCTCGCAATGGCGCCAACCTCCTGTGTTCGAGCTGGCGTAGCGACCCTTTCGAGACACAAGAGCGGCCCGCCGCTCCGCCCTCGAGTAGGCAGGACAGCGGGCCGCGGGTGGTCGGCGGGAGGGTTCCGCCAACCACTGGTGACGACTACCTCACTGCACCACCATCAGCGTCACCATGCCGAACATGCCCGCCTCAGTCTCCGCGTGGGTCAAGATGTGGCAGTGGAAGGCCCACGCTCCCAGTTCCGTCGCGTCCACTAGCACGTCGACGCGTTCACCGGGTGCGACCAGCACGGTGTCCGAGCGGTACGGCTGCGGCAGGGGGAAGCCATCCTTAGCGATGACGGTCTGGAAGATCCCGTGCAGGTGCATCGGGTGGATCTGCAGCCCCTCGTTCATATAGCGGATGCGGATCCGCTCACCCTGCTTCGCGACGATGGGGAGAGTCGCCGGGAAGCCTTTGCCATTGATCGTGTAGCCCAGTGGACCGTCGTTCAGGATCATCAGGACGTCCTGAGAGACCTTCGGATCAGCGGGGTCGGTGACGATGATCGCCCCCAGCAGGCCTGCCGGGATCTGCAGCGCGCCGTTCATGTGCGAGTGGTACATGTGCGAGCCGGAGTTGCGCACGGTGAACTCGTAGGTGAACGACTCACCCGGCTTCACCAGCGGCTGGGTGACGCCCGGCACACCATCCTGCGAGTTCGGGACGATCAGTCCGTGGAAGTGCATCGCGGTCGACTCTTCGAGCTTGTTGTGGAGCACGATCCGGATGCGCTCCCCCACTGCGGTACGAATCACCGGCCCAGGGATCATCCCGTTGTAGGCCATGCCCTTGCGGATGTCGCCGGGTGCGACCTCCCACTCGATCTCGTCCGCCGTCATGTCGTAGACCTTGACGCCGTTCTGGAGGACCGGGACGGCATCCACGTTGCCCAACCCCTTGGTCTTGGCGGGAAACGCCTTCACGCCGTCCATGTAGGACTTGTCCATCTCCTCGGAGGTCATCTTGTGGGCAACAGGAGCGGACGCACCGCCCGGTGTCATCGCGATCGCCGCAGTCATTCCTGCTTCGGCATGACCAGGCACTGTGCAAAGGAGATCGACTCGCCCGTTGACTGTTCCGACCTTCAGCGTGGCCGTCTGTCCGGGATTGAGCAGCGGCGTCTTCGCCCCACCCTTGACACTCAGGTCGTGCGGGATGCCGCCGTGATTCGTCACGT
>CAYGHU010000197.1:0-3011 GCA_964349785.1 uncultured Dehalococcoidaceae bacterium
GTGACATTGGGGCCATTCTGGGTCTTTCACATCGTGCGTGGGGTGGCGTTCCACCCGCTGCGAGGTCTGGAGGAGCGCGCGGACTCCACTGCGGCCGAACGCGCGGACTGTACCGTATGTCCAGATTGTTAACATGAGATGATCGTCATGCGGATGTCGATTGCGTATTGCCCGCCACGGAACTCCGGCAAACTCAAGACGACGACCGCAGGATCGGGGCTCCACGCGGCTGCGGGTCCGCCGATGGCACTTCGATCGTCACTGCCACCTCCTCGTCCGCGCCCAGCGAGAACGCGAAGTCGCCCACCCAGCCGCCCTGCTGGTTCGTATTGCACTGCCCGATGCGTACCCATTGCCCGGCGCGGATCGTCCACAGCCGGTACAGCCTGCCGTCCGTCAGTCGCTCCAGCCCCGCCATCGTGACCGTCACCCGGTCGCTGCCTTCGAGGCCGGTGAAGCTCACGAACTCCCCGTCTGCTCCCTGGAGCGCGTACGCGTATCGCACCTCGGCCACCGCAGCCGGCGGCGAGTCCGGGTCATCGAAGTACGCATGCGACAGCCATCCCCCACCGAACACCGCGAACAGCGCCACCGCCGCCGCCGCCACGAGCCACCATCGAGGCGTGGACGGAGGGCGCCAGCCGGCGGGGGACGTCGTCGCAATCCGCCGGACACCTGCCTCCAGCGCCGGTGAGGACGCGGCGTCTTCTTCCAGCATCTCCAGCGCGAAGCTCGTCGCCCGCAGTTCCACCAGCTCCGCATCGTGACTGCGGCAATCGCGCAGGTGCGCCTCAACAGTCCCTATCTCCTCGCCGTCGAGCATACCGAGCGCGTACGCCGGCAGCAGATCCCGGATATCCTCGCAGCTCACGAGGCAACCTCGCCCTTCAACGCCAGTGACAGCTTCCGCATCGCCAGCCGCAACCTGCTCTTGACCGTCCCCAACGGCACCCCTTCGCGCTCCGCGATCTCCGCCAGCGTCAGCCCTCCCATGTGGCCGAGCTCCACCACCGCCCGCTGCTCCTCCGGCAACGCCTGTAGCGCCTCCCGTAGCCGCAGCCGCAGGCCTTCCGAGGACACCTGCTCCACCACCCGGTCGAGCAGGTCCGTCGCCTCCTCGTCGATCCACAGCAGCATGTCCGATTCAGCGAGTGGATGCCCACGCCGCTGCCTGGTGCGTACCTGGTCCAGCGCACGACGGTGGACGATGGTCATCAGGAGCGATCGGATGTTGCCCGAGGCGTTCAGGCCTGGGGCCCGTTCCCATAGCTGCGCGAATGCTTCCTGCACGGCGTCCTCAGCGGCCGCCGCGTCCTGGAGGACGCGATAGGCAAGCCGGAACGCCTGCCCCCCATCGCGCTCGAACAGCTCTTCAAGCGCCGAGGCGTCGCCGGCCTGCAGCCGCACCGCGAGCGCGTCCGGTTGCCTGACACTATCTCGCACGGAATGCCGCTCCGGATCACATCGCCCTCGCCGTTCGGCGCTGGCGCTCCGACATGGTACCGGCTCCCGCCGCCGAGTGATCCGCCGATCCCGTTCCCGCGAGTAATGGACATACCGCCCACCCCAGAAGGAGGAATACGTGGCTCACAGTCTGGCGCGCCTCAGGCGCACTTGGATCCCCATCGTTGCGGTGATGGTCGCGGCAGCCGTCCTGGTCGCCTGCGGCGACGACGACGAGGACGAAGCGCCGACTCAGGCGCCATCGGCGGCGACCGGCACGGCGACCTCGATTGTCGCCGCGACCACGACCGCTCCCGCTGCCGGGGCGCTCACTATCTCCGTGAGCACTGGCGACAGTGGCTCCTACCTCGCGGGTCCGGATGGTAAGACGCTATACGTTTTCACACGGGACACCCCCGGCAAGACCAACTGCTCCGGTCAGTGCCTCGCGGCCTGGCCGCCTCTGCTCCAGAAAGAGGGTCAGCAGGTGAAAGCTGACGTGGTCGCGAAAGGCAGGTTTGCTGCCATCGACACGCCATCCGGTAGGCAGGTCACCTACAACGACGCTCCGCTGTATTACTACGCCGCCGACACTGCCCCTTCCGAGACGAAAGGCCACCTGGTCGGCAACGTCTGGTTTGTGGCTCGTCCTGACACGGCCTCGACGTTTGTGATCGGCGTCCGTGACGACGGTATGCCCAAGACTCCGTACCTCGTTGGGCCGACGGGGATGACGCTCTACCTCTTCGCCAACGACACGCCGGGCACGAGCAACTGCAGCGGACAGTGCATCACGAACTGGCCCGCGCTCACCGTCCCCGAGGGCATGCAACCAACGGCCGGCGGCAAGGCGACAGGCGAGCTTGGCGTCTTCGTGCGCGACGACGGCAAGCGTCAGGTCACGTACAAGGGTCTGCCGGTCTACTACTGGCAGGCAGACAAGAAGCCGGGCGACACCACCGGCGACGGTGTGGGCAACGTCTGGAAACTCGCCACGCCGTAGCAGCGAGGGCCCTCGCTGCATAAGGCGCGCGAGGGTCACGCGTATTGACAGAGGGCCGGGGGTGTGTCTCCGGCCCCCCTGTAGGCATGCCTCAAGAGGCGGCTACGATCTCGCCGGCGTGAGTCTCCAACGTCAATCGAGCCATGCTGCCGCTGCTTCGAAGCCATTCGCGGAAGCGTTCGGCTCCCAGCTTGCCCAATTCTTCCGACTCCCACTCCGCGACGGCAAAGGTGGTACGCAAATCCGCTCGCATCAATCGGTAACGAACAAATCCGGGCTGTTGCCGGAAAATCCGCACGCCTTCGCTGTTTATTTTCTGAAATGCTTCGTGCGCTTCCGGCGAGCCCAAGTCGATGTTCCATGTTCCGATCGTGACCCGTAGATAGGACATATGCGCCGCCTTTCCAGAGGATCTCTCGCTCACGTGCTTGGGCATCACTCGGCGACTGGCTCCGGCAAACGATCTGTCAGTCGAGCAGCTTGAGCAGACGCTTGGGCGCGGTCATCCGGTAGCTGTCCTCAATGAGCCCGCCGACCTCGTCCCAGTCCACCTTGCCGTCCAGGC
>CAYGHU010000198.1:0-2994 GCA_964349785.1 uncultured Dehalococcoidaceae bacterium
CAAGAAGATGCTTCTGGTACAGGGTCAGGCCTACCGCCAGCAGTACGGATTCAACTCGATCTACCTCATCCCTGTGAACCTCTATGGCCCAGGCGACAACTTCGACCCCGCGAGCTCGCATGTCATCCCCGCCCTCATCAAGAAGTGTATCGACGCGCGCGAGGCAGGGGAGCCCTCAATCGAGGTATGGGGCACCGGGAGCGCGTCGCGTGAATTCATCTACGTGGAGGACGCCGCCGAAGGTATCGTCGCGGCCGCAGAGGAGTATAACGAGGCCGAGCCGGTGAACATCGGCGCCGGATTTGAGATCACCATCCGCGACCTCGTCGAGCTGATTGTGGAGCTGACCAGCTACGCGGGCGAGATCGTGTGGGACTCGAGCCGGCCAGACGGGCAGCCTCGACGGAAGCTGGATACGTCGCGCGCAACGGAGCGTTTCGGTTTTACGGCGAGGACCCAGTTCCGCGAAGGCCTACGCCGCACGATCGCATGGCACGAGGCCAACCGCGCGGTCGCTGCGGAGTCCTCACGATGACCGAAAGCGGCAACAATCGAACGGCAGACGAAGCGTCGACCATACAGGGCTATGCCTCTCAAGTTGCGAGGAATGCGCGTCCGCAGTGGGAAAGAGAACTGCTCAAATCGTGGTTAACTACTATGGTGGTGCCACTAGAGCGACGTAGGGCTCGCGCTATCGTGCGGGCGCGCAGCCAAGCAAGGCTGCACTTAGGGTGCGCAAGTAACTACATTGATGGTTGGATCAATATCGACCTGTTCAGGCCAGGAAGGCGGCTTGATCTGCGCTGGGATTTGCGGCGCGGAATACCAGTTCCAGATGACTGCATTGAATCAATCTTTGCCGAGCACCTCATCGAACATATCGATATTGGAGGCAGCTTAGAGCTTCTCAAGGAATGCCACCGAGTGCTTCGAGCATCGGGTGTTCTGCGACTCGGAGTGCCTGACCTCGAGCGATACGTCCGCTCATACCTGCGTGATGACCCGCTGATCGACAGGGTGCGACCGAATCGGCCCACGCGAGGAATCGCGTTTTGTGAGCCATTTTTCTGGCATGGGCACCGGTCAATGTACGACTTCGAGACATTGGAACTTCTCCTGCGAGAGGCCGGCTTTCTCCTGGTGGAGCGGTCCGAATTCGGCAAGGGCAGGATTTCCCCATCGTCAGATAGTCCAAACCGGGAACCAGAGACGCTCTACATCGAGGCAGTCAAGTAAGTCTAGAAGGAACGGGTGTTCTGTCAAGGCAATGAGGGCACAGAGAATTCGCCAGTTGGATCCATCAATGCTGCGCTCCCGTTTGGTGCCGGCGATCCTAAATGCTGGTGCCGATCCGGTTGCGGCACGCTTCAGATCAGGCAGCCTCGTAGCACGGGCGCTGCGCCCGATTGTGAATCGCCTGGGACACGAGCCGTCCCGACGGTCAGCTTCGGCGGATGCTGGATACCTCGCGGGCCAGGGAGCGGTTCGGTTTCACGGCGAGGATCCGGTTCCGCGAAGGCCTACGCCGCACGATCGCATGGTACGAGGCCAACCGCCCAGCAACGGTGGGTGTGTAGACGGCAGGCGGCCCTGCAATGGCACCTCGAAAGGAACATGAATGAAAGTCCTCGTTCTCGGTGGTGACGGCTACTGTGGCTGGCCGACATCGCTGCACCTGTCGAACGCCGGCCACGACGTGGTCATCGTGGATAACCTCGCCCGCCGTCAGTGGGACATCGAACTGGGCGCGAGCAGCCTCACGCCAATCGTGACGCTCGAGGAGCGCGTGCGTGTGTGGCGTGACCTTTCGGGGCGGGATATCGGTGTGGAGATCGGCGACCTGCTCGACTGGCCGTTCCTCTCCGGTGTCATGCGCCGTCATCAGCCGGACGCGGTAGTCCATTTCGCCGAGCAGCGGTCCGCGCCGTATTCCATGATCGACCGCGACCACGCTGTCTTCACCCAGCACAACAATGTGATCGGGACACTGAATCTGCTCTTCGCGATCCATGAGATCGTGCCTGACTGCCACCTCGTGAAGCTCGGGACGATGGGTGAATATGGCACCCCGAACATCGACATCGAAGAAGGCTTCATCGAGATCGAGCACAACGGCCGTCGCGACCGGCTTCCCTATCCCAAGCAGCCAGGTTCCTTCTATCACCTGACAAAGGTGCACGACAGTCACAACATCCACTTCGCCTGCCGTGTCTGGGGTCTCCGCGCCACCGACCTGAACCAGGGGGTCGTTTACGGCGCCGCGACGCCGGAGGTGGAGCGTGACCCATGGCTGGTCAACCGCTTCGACTACGATGACGTGTTCGGCACGGTGCTGAACCGCTTCTGCATCGAGGCTGCCATCGGCCATCCGCTCACGGTGTATGGGAAGGGTGGCCAGACTCGTGGCTTCCTCGACATCCGTGACACGGTGCGCTGCATCGAGCTCGCCGTCCTTCACCCCCCCAAGGCCGGCGAGTACCGCGTCTTCAACCAGTTCACGGAACAGTTCAACGTCCTGCAGCTCGCCGAGATGGTAGTCGAAGCCGCGGCAAAGATAGGCATCGAGGCTGCGGTCGAACATCTCGCCGACCCCCGCGTCGAAGCGGAGGAGCATTACTACAACGCCAAGCACACGGCGCTCATGGACCTCGGCCTGCAGCCGCATTACCTCGGCGAGAGCCTGCTCGACTCGCTCCTGAATATTGCCATCGAGCACCGGGATCGGGTGGACCCGGATCTCATCGTCCCGCGCGTCGACTGGCGTCAGGGCGGCAGAGTCGCACGCGAACCCGTAGCCGGCGACGGATAGGCCGGCATGAGCGCCGCAGCTCCGCGAGGGCTTCCCGCTCGATACGCCGAGCCGTGGCGGGACGCGTTCGACTGTCCACGAGCAATGGACCTGCACGACGAACACGGCAATCTCGCGACGCATTACGTAGTGGCGGCGATTCGATGAGGGTGGACCCAACGAGTCCAGCGGTCCCGTCCGTCGAG
>CAYGHU010000199.1:0-2966 GCA_964349785.1 uncultured Dehalococcoidaceae bacterium
CTCCGCCGCCGACTTCGTGGTGACGGAGGCGGGGTTCGGCGCGGACCTGGGGTTCCAGAAGTTCATGGACATCAAGGTGCGCCAGGGCGGGGTCAGCCCCTCGGCAGCCGTCGTCGTCGCGACCGTGCGCGGCCTGAAGTGGCACGGCGGCGTCGAGATGAAAGAGATGGAGAAGCCGAACGTGGCGGCGGTGCATCGCGGCTCGGCGAACCTGCGCCACGCGATCGGAATCGTCAACCGCTACGGCCTCCCGGCCGTGGTCGCGGTCAACCGCTTCCCGGCCGACCACCCGGACGAGATCGCCGAACTGTCGCGCGCAGCCCTCGAGGCGGGCGCGATGGCGGTCGTCGAAGCGAAGGGCTTCGCGGACGGCGGCCGAGGCATGTGCGACCTCGCGCACGCCGTGGTGCAGGCAGCGGAGAGCGGCAAGGCGAACGTGACGCTCGCCTACCGCGACGAAGACACCATCGTCTCGAAGGTGGAGACGCTCGCCCGCAACCTGTTCATGGCTGGCGAGGTCCATTGGGCGCCCAATACGAAGACCACCGCAAAACGCTTCGAGGACAACGGCTGGGCGTTCCCGGTCTGCGTCGCGAAGACGCACCTCTCGATCTCGGCGAATCAGCGGCTACGCGGGGCACCCGAGGGCCACGTGTTCCCGGTGACCGAACTCCGTATCGCAGCGGGCGCCCGTCAGGTCATCGTGCTCGCGGGCGACATCATGACGCTGCCCGGCCTCCCGGACGACCCCAACGCATTCGACATCGACCTGCACGCGGACGGTTCGGTGGTCGGTCTGCTCTGATCAGCCCTGGCGCGGTGCGGGTTGGAACAGTTCGATCGCGTTTCCTGAGGGATCGTCGACCAAGACTTGCTTGCCACCATTCCCGATGATGATCTCGCTGCGGAATGAACACCCGGCTGCCTTCAACTTGTTGAACGTCGCCTCGATGTCTTCGACGTCGATCTGGATGCGGTTCCAGCCACCGGGGGCGGGCACCTTTCCGTCCGGCATCGATGTTCCCGCCCCACCAGCGCCGGGGCGGTTGAGCAGCAGTCGGAGGTCGCCTCGCGAGAGCATGGCGAAACCGGGTGCCGGATGTTGTTCCACGACGAATCCGAGGTGATCCCGGTAGAACGGGATCACCGCATCCACATCGTTCACGATGTATCTGACGCTGACCGGGCTCATGGGACTCCTATGGCAGCAGTCGGCCGACGGTGACGCCGTCAGCCCGCAGCGCGTCCAGCCGCGCCTGGTCGTAGCCGAGGACCTCCGCGAGTACTTCGTCCGTGTGCTCACCGAGGAGCGGGGAGCGTCCCTGCTTCACAGCGCCGCGCATGCGCAGCGGGTGACGCATCAGCGGCACTCGCCCGTTCTCGGGGTGGTCGACGTACTGGATGAACCCTCGTGCCGTCAGGTGCGGATCCGTGAACAGGTCTTCCGTGTCGAAGACGTAGGAGGCCGGGCAACCCGCTCCGGCGACGATCTTCATCACCTCGTGCTTGTCATGCTGCAGCGTCCATTCCTGGATCACCTCGCGGAACTCCTCGGAGTGCTCAGCGCGCGCGGCCGGTGTGCAGAAGCGCGAGTCTTCGAGCAGTTCGGGGCGCCCGATGGCGATGCAGAGGGCGTCGATCATCTGGGTGGTCGCCGGGAAGATGAACACCCAGTCGTTGGGTTTGTCACCCTTGCATTGGTAAAGGCCGCCGCCCGCGCGTCCACGGCGCACCCCATGGCGCTCGGCCGGACGCTGCTCCCAGAATGACGGGTCCAGCGTGCGCATGAACATCGTCACGGCTTCCTGCATCGAGATCTCGATCATCTGGCCCAGCCCGGTGCGCTGCTGCTCGACGTACGCGGCGGCCACGCCAAGGGCAGCCTGGATGCCAGTGCCGGAGTCGCCGATCGTGGGCCCCACGATCATCGGCGGGCCACCGGGGTCGCCAGTCGTGGAGAACGAACCGGCAGCGGCCTGTGCCACCCAGTCGTAGGCGTTGTAGTCCTTGTAAGGTCCACTGAGACCAAAGCCCTTGATCCGGACATAGATCAGTCGAGGGTTCAGTGGACGGAGGACCTCATCGGTCAGCCCCATGCCCTCGATAACGCCCGGGCCGAAGTTCTCGATCAGCACGTCCGCTTTCTGGACGAGCTCAAGGAAGGCCTCGCGGCCGTTCGACTGGCGCAGATCGAGGACGACGCTGCGTTTGTTGCCGTTGTAGTTCATGAAGTACTGGGGATCGGCCTTGAACTTGCCGAGGCCCTTGCCGGTGTACCGACCGGCGTCGCCCGTTGGGCGCTCGATCTTGATCACATCGGCGCCGAGCCAGGCGAGGTATTGCGCACACGAGGGCCCGGCCTCGTACTGCGTCATATCAAGGACGCGCATGCCATCGAGTGAAGCCATCGTCGCTCCCTCCAGGCTGGGGCACCGCGAGTCTACACCGCCAAGGCGAGCCCGCGGATAGGATGGCGGCGTCAGTCGGGCAGTACCGAGGCGGGAGATCCCGATGTCGAATGTGCTGGAAGTCACAGACCGGCGGGCACGTGCGCGTCCTGCGCCTCAACCGCCCGGACAAGAAGAACGCGCTCTCGCAGGAACTCGCGTGGGGCATCGTCCACGCCGTGCAGCAGGCCGCGCACGACGAGAACGTCTGGATCATCGGCATCACGGGGACAGACGACGCGTTCTGCGCGGGACTCGACCTGACGCCGGAGCCAAACACGCAGTCGTGGACGGGGATGAACGGACAGGACGAGTACCTCGACGACCTGTCATGGGTGAGCCGATTCCCGCTGGCACTCCGCGAGTGGTGCGACAAGCCCGTGGTCGCCGGGATCAACGGCGTCGCCGTGGGTGCCGGCCTCTCCCTCGCCATGGCAGCCGACATCCGCCTCATGGCGGACGGCGCGAGGCTCATCGCGGGCTACCCGCGCATCGGCGGGTCGCCGGACGGTGGACTGT
>CAYGHU010000200.1:0-2952 GCA_964349785.1 uncultured Dehalococcoidaceae bacterium
CGGCTGGGGCGCACCCCACTGGCCGAAGGAGTACGGCGGCGGCGGCCTCTCCACCTTCGAGCAGTTCATCCTGCGCCAGGAGTTCGCCATCGCCACCGCCCCCATCGTGGGCGGCTCCGGCGTCAGCCTCCTCGGCCCCACCCTGCTCATCCACGGCACCGAGGAGCAAAAGAAGAAGTTCCTCGCCCCCACCCTGCGTGGCGACATCCTCTGGGCGCAGGGCTTTTCCGAACCGGGCGCCGGCTCCGACCTCGCCTCGCTCCAGTGCCGTGCCATTCGTGACGGTGACGAGTACGTCATCAACGGCCAGAAGCTCTGGACCTCCGCCGCCCACAAGGCCAACTGGATCTTCATCCTCACCCGCACTGACCCGGAGGCGCCCAAGCACCGGGGCATCTCCTTCCTGATGGCCGACATGACGTCCCCCGGCGTCAGCGTCCGCCCCATCATGAGCATGGGCTTCAAGCACGCCACCAATGAGACCTTCTATGAGGATGTCCGCGTCCCGGTCGAAAACATCATTGGCGAGGAGAACCGCGGCTGGTACGTCGCCGTCACCTTGCTGGACTTCGAGCGCTCCGGCATCTCCGGCGCCGTCCAGCAGATTCAGCAGCTCGACGACCTGATCGCGCTCGTGAAGGCGGACGCCGCGCCCCATCGTGCTTCCCTGGTGCGGGGCGACATCGCCGACCGCTTCATCGAGGCTGAAGTCGCCATGAACATCTCGCTCCGTATCGCCTCGATGCAGGCCGCGGGCCGCGTCCCGAACTACGAGGCATCCATGGGCAAGATGTTCACCACGGAGATGTCGCAGCGTGTCGCCCGCACGGGCACGAAGACCTTCGGTCTGTACTCGAACCTCTGGGCACACAGCGAGCCGCTGTCCCCGCTGGGCGCGCAGTTCACGCACAGCTACGCCGACAGCGTCGTCATGACCATCGCCGGCGGATCGAGCGAAATCCAGCGCAACATCATCTCCACCCGAGGCCTGGGCCTGCCTCGAGGCTAGCCCCTGCCGCCTGACTCTCACGAGGTCGCGTCACCGCTGACGCCACGATCAAGCGTGGACGCGACCTCTTCTGGTCTACCCCAACCGCCCAATGAGTCTTGCTCGCGGCGCGATGCCACGGTTCCGCACGTCAGACGAGTAGCATGCTGCACATGCCTGATGCCACAGCCCTCGCGAAGCGATGCCCGCAGTGCGGCCGGCTGCTCTCTGCCGACAGTCTCCGATGTGGCTACTGCCTCGCTGAGGTGTGGGACGTCCAGGCCGACATCGAGGTGGGCCCGGCTCCCGGCGAACAGTCCCGGTCGCCCGCATCACGACGAGCGCCGCGCCTGCGTGCGCTTGCTGACCCGACGCTCGCCCTGCCGAAGTGGCTCCTGGGCCTCCTCGTGCTCTTCGTCGCGGCCGCAGGATGGTACGGCTTCCAGTCTCTGAAGCCTGAGCGCACCCTCGCCTCGCCCTCCTCGGCCGCGCGCACCCTCCTCGCCGCCTCCACGATCTGGGCGGCGGCCGGCGGAAACGCGGGCCACACGAGGCACATCGCCCTCGCCCCGGCCCTGAACGACATGGCTGTTGCCTGGCAGAGCGACCTCGGAGTGGGCGTCGCCGCCTCTCCGGTCGCGGATGAGGCGAGGCTGTACATCCCAACGGTCGACAACAGGATCGTCGCCCTGGATGTGCAGGACGGCGGGCTCGCATGGATATACGAGGAGTCAGTGCCCATCAGCGGCACGCCCATTGTTGCTGATGGGCGTGTCTACTTCTTGACGCGCGGCGGCGAGGCCGTCTGTCTGGACGCGGCGACAGGTATCCAGATTTGGAGCGCCGATCTGGATGCGAATTTCTTCAACTCACCAACGCTCGCCGAAGGTGTCCTCTTCGCCTACGGTACAGCCGAGCGGCTCTACGGCATCGATAGTGAAGACGGCCGCCTGCTGTGGTCCTTCAACACCGGGTCACAGTGGGCCACCCTCGGACCCGTCGTGTCCGGGCCATGGATCGTCATCGCGACGGACGACTCGGTGAAGGTCTTTGACCGCGAGAGCGGTGGACTGAGGCTCGAGCATCCGCAGAGCAGCCTGGCGGGGTTCGCCCTGGACGAAGGCCGCATCTTCAGCGTGTCGCCCAACTTCATCTCGAAGGTAGATGCCAGCGCCCGCCTGCCGAGGTGGTGGGGAGTGCGCGGCGTCTGGCTGCAGCTGTGGGTCTGGGGCCTGGCCCCGGAGCCGCCTCGATTCGGACTCGACTGGCTCACCGCTCTTCGGCCGCAAGGGCTGGCGCTGCGCGAGCCGAATCCCGAGGTGTTCGCCCCCGCGGTCGCCAGCGGCCTCGTCGTCGTGGCGGACGAACATGGACTGGTGCGTACCTTCGACACCGGCTCAGGTGCGGTCCGCTGGAGCATCGAGGCGGGCGATGTCACCGGACCGCCGGTCTGGACCGCGGCGGGCGTCCTGCTGCCGCTCCGTGACGCGCTGAGCATGCGCTCCTCGACCGACGGCAGCGAGGTTGCTCGCAGTCCGCTCCCGGTCGCCTCGTCCCGCTCCGTCATCCTCACCGGTCAGGGGGTGTTCCTCGCGGATACCGAGGGCCGTGTGATCGCCATCCGCTGATCGCAGTCCGATTACGCGACTTTAACCGTCGCCCTCCGCGGACGTTAACCCCCCGCCGAACGCCCGTTAATCCTGGCAGCGCACGCTCCTCATGGCCGGTTCCCCTCGGCCACAGCGGCCATGTTGCGCGTGTGCAGGGAGGTTATGTGAGCGCGAGCCAGGACCAGAGGGACATTCAGCCGCTTCCGGTGATCGTTGCCCGCGATGAGTTGATACCGAACAAGTGCGTCTGGAAGTGCGGCGCGGCCTGCTTCCATGAAGCGCCCAACGAGCAGCACAGCCGCGACAGCCTCGGCGACATGATCCAGCGGCGCCTGAGCCGCCGCAACGTGTTGC
>CAYGHU010000201.1:0-2929 GCA_964349785.1 uncultured Dehalococcoidaceae bacterium
GATATCTCCCGCGTCCAGTCGGAGACGGACTGCGACCGTACGCAAGAGACGCCAAAGCGCTACGGCATGGGCTTCTACCTGAGCGGCCTCGCGGGGGACCCGTTCGACTACCACGACGGGTCTGGTGTGTTCGGCCACGCGGGGCAGCAGTCCTCGGTGGGCTACGCCGACCCTCGATATGGGCTGGCGGTGGCGTACATCACGAACGGTCTGCAGGCGCCGGACATCGTCACGAGGCGGATGGCGGAGATGGCGGCCACGCTGCGCGAGGCGTGCGAATAGCTGCTTGCACCGCAGGAATTGTCTCTAATCGGATAGGTTATTGTTCCGGTATCCGCTCGTCTCTTTGGATCAGCCTATTGCCTCAAGAAACGTCCGCAGGCGCTGCCGCATGGCCATCGGCTGTTCCAGCCACGGGGAGTGTCCAGCGTCCTTCAACGGTGCCCATTCGCCACGTGGTGCCAGTTCAGCGACCTCGCGCGCTCCAATCGGGTCGGGGTCGCCCTCACCGTGCAGCACAAGCACAGGCGCGGGGAGCTTCCGCAGGCCGGATTCGATGCCCTCATCCAGCCGGACTTTCCAATCCGCCTGTACCTCTCGCGCGACAACATCGTCACGAGGAAAATCGTACAGCGGCGCGTCATCCAAGATAGCGGCCGCTTCACGACTGACGAAATCGGTGGACCACATCAGGCGCAGGAATCGGGCTCGGTCATGCTCGTCGCCATCGCAGATCAGACGTTCAGCGAGCTCATGAAGCTCCACGCGCTCGACTTCAGTGAGGCGACGCATCCGCTCACGTCGCACGCGATCCTGGAACCCCCACCGGATGGCCGTGCCCGCCAAATATACGACACCCAGCGTCCGGTCGGGGTGCGCGAGCGCATAGAAAAGCGCCAACGCCGCCCCCCAGGAGTGGCCACCCACGACCCAGCGTGCGTATCCCCAGTGCTCGCGTAACGCTTCGAGGTCCGCGACGAACGTCGCGATATCGAGCGGCCCCTGCGCGGATGATCTTCCCGAGCCGCGTTGGTCATAGAGATGGACGCGCGCAATGTCATCGACCATCTTGGCCACCGGCACCAGGTTGTTTGAAAGTCCGGGACCTCCGTGGGCCAGCACCAACGGGAGGCCTCGTCCGTAGGATACCGTCCACAACAGGCCCCCAGACACCGCTACCTCCTCGGTTATAGGCGAATCTGACCCCGTAGCACCCTGAACTGGCATAGATGTCCCTTGCAGGCGCGATACTATTCCGAAACTTGGTCGACCGTCACCCGTTCAGGCACGCCGGTTGTCAGCAGACGCGACTTCCGCAGTCATTCCTTAACTTTCTCACTATTTATTGCAGTAATCATTGACATAGGCGCGGTCCCAGCCGGACACTGGACGCAGTCCACGAATCTCGTGGAACGGTGCCGAGGGTGTAGCGAACCCCGGTAAGTATGCGAGCAACCAGTGGAACGAACGCGCGACGAAGTAGTACGGATCCTGCGCGACCATGGGCCGTCCTCGGTGGCGGAGTTGGCGGAAGGGATCGGCGTCTCGCCTGGCTCGGTGCGGCGGCACATGGACATCATGATCGCCGAGGGCCTGGTCGAGATGCGGCTCGAACGGCAGGCACGAGGCCGGCCGCTCACCCGTTACTTCCTGAGTGAGGCGGGCGAGGAGCGTTCTGCGGCGGCGCACTACGCGAAGCTGCTCGACCGGCTGTATCCTGCGCTCGCGCGACTGCCAGCCGAAGCCGTTTCGGGACGGGACGGCGCTGCCGTCCTCCAACAGGTCTTTAACGGCGTCGCCGAGGACATAGCGCGGTCGTACGGGTCACGCGTCAGTGCGGCCAGCCTCGATGACCGTGTCATTCAGTTGACCGATGTCCTGCGGGACGAAGGCATCCTGAACGATGTGGTGGACGAAGGTGGGCGGTTCCGGCTCCGCAATATCGGTTGCCCACACCGTTCGACGGCCGAGGGGACGCACGCAGCGTGTGCGGCGGACCGCCGCACCATCGAGCTGCTGCTGGGCGAGTCTGTAGAGCAGGTGGCGACGATCGCGGGGGGTTCGCCGACGTGCGAATACCTCGTCACGAAAGTCCAGGACGGAGAGGGCGGACACGCCCGTACCGCGCACCAGGGACTGGCGCACCAAGAACTGGTAAGGAACTAGGCACGAACGGAGAGGCAGTCTAGCCGATGAGCGACTCGATTCTTGAGGTGCGTGGCCTGCAGGTCAGCATCGCGAACAAGCCGGAGATCCAGATCGTAAAGGGCGTCGACCTCACGGTAGGCGCGGGCGAGGTGCATGCGTTGATGGGGCCGAACGGCTCCGGCAAGAGCACCCTCGCGAGCACGATCGCCGGCAGCCCCGCCTACACCGTCGATAGCGGTCAGGTGTTCTTCAAGGGCGAGGACATCACCGCCTGGAGCGCCGACCAGCGCGCTCGCGCCGGCCTCTTCCTGTCGTTCCAGTACCCGACGCCGATCCCCGGTGTGACAATGGTCAACCTCCTGCGCTCCGCGCTGCAGGCGCGACGAGGCCAGGAGGTCCCCGCACGCGAGTTCCTGCAGGAGCTCCGGGCGACGCTGGCCCAGCTGAAGATGGACGAGTCGTTCGCTCGACGTTATGTCAACGATGGGTTCTCCGGTGGCGAGAAAAAGCGCGCGGAGATCCTGCAGATGGGGATGCTTAAGCCTGACCTGGCGATCCTCGACGAGACCGACTCGGGCCTGGACGTGGACGCACTGCGCACGGTCGCCGAGGGCGTGAACGCGCTCCGCACCCCGGAGATGGGCATCCTGCTCATCACACACTACGAACGCATCCTGAACTACATCCATCCGGACTTCGTGCATGTGCTGGTGAACGGACGCATCGTCCGCTCCGGCGACTCCAGTCTGGCGAAGCAAATCGAGAACACCGGCTACGACCC
>CAYGHU010000202.1:0-2922 GCA_964349785.1 uncultured Dehalococcoidaceae bacterium
CCAGGAGCGCCAAGACGCGCCGACCTGCGACTGGTGCCCGTCCATCGGCCCGCTGCGGCGATTCCACAATATCACGACGGCGTGTGAGTCGTGCGCCGATGACCTGACCGTCATCTGCGGCGACTGTGGAGCCGACGACATGGTGTGCCCCGACGAGGGGCCGGACTACTGCGTGTTCTGTCAGTCCGTCGAGCGCGGGGTGTCGATTGACTGGTGCGACGGCGAGCCCGTGACCGATCCGCGCGACCGCCAGCGCGACATCGCCGCCGAGGAGCGCGCCGACTTCAACGCTTTTCAGGGGGATTGACATGAACGACCGCGACGAGTTCGCCAAGGCTGTGCTGATTGGAATATGCGCCAATCCACGATTTGACGAGGAAGGATTCGATGAAACCGCGATGACCGCGTACCTACAGGCCGACGCCATGCTCGCAGCACGTGGAGAGCAGGACAAGATCACGGGCGTCACGCATGACGACTTGTGCGCGTGCGAGGCCGCTTGGGTGTCGAAGCTGGTGACGGCCGAATCCGAGATCGCGGCGCTGAAGGTCGAGCTTGCGCGGTGGAAGGAGCCGCTGACGGATGATGAGCGCAGCCGCGTGTGGTATCTCATCCAAGAGGAGGAGCGCCACGAGATGCCAGTCGGCGGATACATAGGCGCTGCCGACCGCGCCATCTCCGCCATCCGCGAAGTGAGGGGGAAGTGATGCGAGAGTTGCAACACCTGCTCAACTGCCTCAACGCCGTGACCTGCAAGCATCGGCACGGGCAGCCGATCAGCAAGCGCAGGCTGGACGATCTGAGCAACGCGCAGGTTGACTACGAACAGGCCGTCCAGCCCGGGCCGATGGTCCCGCTGCGGTTGGTGGAGGAGATCGCCAAGGCCATCGACATGTGCCCCTACTTTGAGCCGGGCGATTACACAAGAGTCTACACCGCCATCCGTGCGGCGAGAGAGGGGGTTGGGAAGTGAAGACCATCGAGGATCGCGCCTTCGCATATGTCGAGGCCGTTGTCGCTGCGCGCGAGTCCGGACGCAAGTGGCGTGAATTGGTCGCCGAGTGCAGCGGGGGCGACAAGACCGTAACCGCGTGCCTCTTTGACCCGCGCAACACGCCTGCGGACTGGTGCGAGCTTTGCAACGAGGCGTCGGTTTGGCGGCGCGAATACAAGGATAAGATGGCGCTTCGGCATTCTCGGCTGCGGTCGCTGGTGAATGCGGTCAAGGCGAGAGAGGGGGCGCGGTGATGTTTGAGCTTGAGACAGAATACACCAGTGACCCCATCTGCCCGCATTGCGGAACGGCTTACGGTGACGCATGGGAGACTGATTTCGGCGTCGGCCTTGATGGCGATGCCGATGTCACCTGCGGACATTGCGACAAGGAATACCACATCGAGCGGTGCGTTGATGTGGCCTACACAACTTCCGAGATCAAGAAGGGGGCGCGGTGATGGACAAGTGTCCGAAGTGCGGGGCGGACCTGTTTGAGGGCGTGCTGTCGTGCGGGAGTGTCTACCACGAAAGCGATTACTGGACGCATGAGTCCCGCCAGTGCCTTCGCCGCCAACTCGCCTCCGCGAACGAGCGGGTGGCGAAGCTGGAGGCCGAGCTTGCCCGCTACCACGACCACACAATCGACCGCGCTGCCATGTTGTGCCACTCGCATGGGCCGTGGAATCCGATGCGCGAGAGCGGTTGCCCGGCGTGCGTCAAGGAGCTGCGTGTCGAGCGGGAGGAACTGCGGGAGGCGTGGAGTACGATGGTGCCCGACGCCTTCGACGACGCGGCTCACGAAATGCCCCACTTGGCGATGGCCATCAACGCCATCGACCGCATCCTTGGAGGTGCCTGATGCCTAGGCGCGTGACCGCCTTCGCCTGCTCGCACGGGTGCCGCCGCAACGTCATCACGGGTTACGACAGGATGGCCGCTCACGAGGCGCGATGCTTTTGGAACCCGGCAAACCGCGCGTGCATGACGTGCAAGCACGACACGTTCGAGATGGTAGACGACGGAAGCCCCGATTCGCGGCCGTGGAATGCGCGGTATTGCGATCTCGCACTTCGCGGCAGCGACGGCAAGCCCGTGTACGAATGTGACCAATGGGAAGCACTGGAGGTGCCTGATGCCCTGTGAACGCAAGCACATCGAGGCGATTCAAGTCGCGTGCGAGGACCACGAGGAGAACGACAGCCAAGACACGCTGTGCGCTGTCGAGGACGCCATATCCGCCGCCCTCTCCGCCTGCGACCAGAGCCCGCGGCGGGGGATGGAGAGTGCGCCGAAGGATGGGCGCTTCGTTGACCTGTTCGTGGGCGCGAGCCGTCTGCCAGACTGCTATTGGTCATTTGCGGACAGCGCGTGGATGCACTACACGACCGATATCAGGGGCTTCCGCTGTTGGGCGAAGGTTGATCCCGCCCACTGGATGCCGCTGCCCGAAGCGCCGAGAAAGGACGAGACATGACGTGCATCCGAATCCCCGGCGGCATCATCTGTGTGTCTCAAGCGGCCCGAACGACGTGGACCTCAAGCCGTTCGGCAGCAACGTCCGCATGGACCTCGACAAGCGATTCGGGCCGCTGTTCTACTGCAAGAACGGGCGGGAGATTGGCGAGCCGTCGGCCAAGACGTGGGCGGCTTACGATGCGTGGAGGAAACAAGTCAACGCCGCCTCGGATGGGGAGAATGGGAGGGGAAAGTAATGGCGTACTTCCCGAACGGATGCGCTGGCGAAGTGTTCGACGACCAGTGCGCCAAATGCATCATGTACGAGCGCGCTTGCCCTATCGCGTGGGTGCAGATGGAATACAACTACCCGGCGTGCAACAACGAGACGGCTCGGGCGATTCTTGATTGCCTAGTCAAAAACAACGGCGATTGCGAGATGTTCAAGGCCATGCCGGAAGTGTTCATGAC
>CAYGHU010000203.1:0-2882 GCA_964349785.1 uncultured Dehalococcoidaceae bacterium
GTGCGCGAGTCCCAGACCGATCATGGTCTCCGCGACCACGTCTTCTGGCAGATTGATCAGCTTCTTCATTTCCCGCTACGCGCTGGCCTCCTGCTCCAGAACAGCGTCATACAGGCCAACGACCGGCGGGCCGGCAAGCATGCCCATGAGCGAGCCCTGGGCGTGACCCTTGCGGAACGATTCGCTGTTCATCCATGCTTCGAATGCTTCGCGTGAGGCCCAGGTCGAGTGCGAGAGGTACTCGCCGTTTTCGCCGCGCAAGAGCGCGAACCGGATGAAGCCAGGGACGCCGTCCAAGTGGGTTTCGCGCTCGCGCCAGATACGCTCGAAGTCGTCACTGCGGTCGGGTACGACCTGAAAGTGGTTCATGGCGACGAACATAAGATTCCCTCACTGCGCGTTCCTCGAGGCTTTGCCTGCCTCATCGTACGCGTCAACGACGGATCTGTCGTTCATGTGTATTGCTAGGGCGGGTGTCGCGAGTTCGGTCCCGGGCCCGCGGGCATTGGACAGGGGGTCGGGCGCGTTCCTCGCGCACGATTCAACATCACGCGCTTGTGTGATTGGTGAAATGCCCTCGAAACTTGGGCGGGTGGCCTATAGTTTTCCGGCGAAGCAACGGCGGATGAAGTCGTGTTGCTGCGCGTTCGCTGCGCCCGCGCTCGGCGAGCCGAGCAAGTCGAAGCCATACACTTCTCCCGGATAAATCGTGAGTTCCGCGTGGTTCCCGGCTGCGCCCAGTGCTTCGCCACCAGCAGCGAGTCGTCGACGAACGGGTCGAGCGTTCCGACGGTGAAGATCGCTGGCGGCATGCCCGAGGTCTGCAAAGATCGTCGAGATGTCGGACGATTCGAGGTCGACCGACGGCGGGAACACCAACGCAAGATCCCAGCGCGAGTACGCGACGTTCCACACTAGCGTGTCGGTTCCCAGCTTGTGGCTTGGCGCCAGGCGAAAGTCGTATGTATCGTAAACGAGGTTCGCACCGGCGAAGCCTGCGTACCCGTGCCGGTCTCGCATGACAGGAGCGTCGACGCGGTGAGGCACGCGCCCCCCCGACTCGCCTCCGATGACGATTTGGTTGGTACCAAACTCGGACTGCGCGTGCTCCACGGCCCAGAGTGCCGCCGCTTCGCAGTCGTCCCAGTGAGCCGGGTAGCGGTGCTCCGGAGCAAGCCGATACGCGGTCTGGTGGGAGACCCTGATCTCGTGTGCGACATGGGCGACCGGACGGCCCGAGGTGATGCGCTGGACCAGGATGCGGCGACCTGCCGGATAGTGGCCGCCCTACCGGACGACGACCGTAACTGTGACTATGTAGCCTAGCGTGTATGGATGGACGAGCTGTACTGACCACCGAAGGGACCGGTGCCGCCAGTTGTTGCTCCGTCTGAGAAGGGCGACCACTTACGTATGGGGAATCGAAGACGGGTGTCAGTCGACGGGCGGGCTCGCAATCGACTGCTGGCCCCATGCTAGGCCGGGGTGTCCCTGCGGGCGCTCCTGATCGGCCGGACCGTCAGGGGCTGCGACCGGCGGCGGGATGACGCCGGTGGGCGCCTCCGGTAGCAAGCGACCCTCGGCTGGCCCCAGCACGCGCTGGAGCGCATCGCCCTCAAGGGTTTCGTCCTCGATAAGGATGGTGGCGAGCTCCGTGAGCTTGTCTCGATGTGCCTCGATCACTGAGCGGCAGCGAGCGTGTGCCTCATCGATGATGCGTCGCACCTCTTCGTCGATCGCCTCGGCGGTGCGCTCCGAGTAGTCTCGCTGTTCGCCGATGTCGCGCCCGAGAAAGATCATTGACTGGCGGCGGCCGAAGGTCCGCGGACCGAGGCGTTCGCTCATGCCCCATTGCGTCACCATTTCGCGGGCGATGTGCGTGGCTTTGCGAATGTCGTCGTGCGCGCCGGTGGTAATCTCGCCGAAGGTCATCTCCTCAGACACATGCCCGGCGAGGGCCTGTGTCATCATCGCTTCGTAGTACGACCGGTCTTGCAACCGCCGATCATCGATGGGCAATGAGCGCGTGTACCCGCCCGCCATGCCGCGCGCGACGATAGTGACTTTGAACACCGGGTCAGCTTTGGGCTGAAAGTGGCCGGCTATGGCGTGGCCCGCCTCGTGAAAGGCGATGATCCGCTTCTCTGTCGGCGTGATCACACGGGACTCGCGTGCGGGCCCGGCGATCACGCGGTCAACCGCCTCGTTCATTTCGGACATGCCGATACGCTTCTTGTTGCGGCGCGCGGCCAGGATCGCCGCCTCGTTCACCAGATTGGCGAGGTCCGCGCCGGAGAAGCCCGGCGTCTGCTTCGCGACCGTCTCTAGTCCGACCTCTGTCTCGAGCGGCTTGCCCTTCACATGGACGTCAAGCACCGCGCGACGGCCCTTCACGTCGGGGAGGTCGAGCGTGACTTGGCGGTCGAAGCGGCCCGGCCGCAGCAGCGCGGGGTCGAGGACATCCGGGCGGTTCGTCGCCGCGATCACGATCACGTTCGAGTCGGTGTCGAAGCCGTCCATCTCTACAAGGATCTGGTTCAACGTCTGCTCGCGCTCGTCGTTCCCTCCGCCAAGACCCGCGCCGCGCTGCCGCCCGACCGCGTCGATCTCGTCGACAAAGACGATGGCTGGCGCGCTTTTCTTGGCCTGCTCGAAGAGGTCGCGCACGCGGCTCGCGCCGACGCCGACGAACATCTCGACGAAGTCCGAGCCGGAGATGGAGAAGAAGGGCACGCCGGCCTCGCCGGCGACGGCGCGGGCGAGCAGCGTCTTGCCGGTGCCCGGAGGGCCGTAGAGGAGCACGCCCTTGGGGATACGGGCGCCGAGCGCCTGGAACTTCTTCGGGTTCTCGAGGAACTCCTTGATCTCGTGCAGCTCCTCGA
>CAYGHU010000204.1:0-2879 GCA_964349785.1 uncultured Dehalococcoidaceae bacterium
GTCTCGGTCTCGCGGTCCACGCCGTAGGAGACGAACTCGTACAGCTTGCCGGAGAAGTTGACCTTGCTGCCGTGCGTGAGGTGGCCGCCCTGGTCGAGCTTGAGCCCCATCACGGTGTCGCCCGGCTTGATGACGCCCATGTAGACGCCCATGTTGGCCTGCGCGCCGGAGTGCGGCTGGACGTTCGCGTGCTCTACGCCGAAGAGCGACTTCGCGCGGTCGATGGCGAGCTGCTCGACCTCGTCGACGACCTCGCAACCGCCGTAATAACGGTTGCCGGGGTAGCCCTCCGCGTACTTGTTCGTGAGGACGGTGCCGACCGCCTCGATGACGGCAGCGGACGTGAAGTTCTCCGATGCGATCATCTCGAGGGTGCCACGCTGGCGGGCCTCTTCGCGCCGGATGGCGGCGTGGATCGCCGGGTCGACCTCGGCCAGTGTGTCTCGGTGTGTCAGTGTGGTCATGATGCGCTCCCCGCGTGCCGGCACCGCTAGGTGCATACGTTACCGCAGCGGGGAGTTGGGCTGTAGCCTCTGGGCGAGGATTGTCAACGAGACAATCCCAAACGAAGGTAGTCGCGGGCTGCGGAGGCGGGCGGCTCGATGCGTGTCTTGCAGGGGACAGAGTACTGACCAGTTACCCCTGCAGAATCTCAGCCAACGACACGATGAGCCGGAACGCGCTCTTGCCCCTCGTTCCATGCGCTCTCTATACTGATCCCTCCGGTGCGAGCCACAAGGCGACCTAGGTTTGCCCGACTGCTGAAATGGACGGCGCCGGGCTGTAGGGTGTGCGCGTTACAGACGCGATACGCCGGTGGGGGATCGTTTGAAAGAGTACGAACTGCTGTTTATCGTCAGTCCACGCGTGGCCGTGGATGACGTGCCCAACGCCATCGAGCGCGTCAGCGCCTTGATCCAGGATGCCGGCGGCGAGGTGCTCTCCGTCGACAACTGGGGGCGGCGGCGCCTCGCCTATCCGATCAAGCATTACTTCGAAGGCGCATATGTGGTCGTCACCCTGCGGCTGCCGCCTACGGCTCCGGCGATTATCGATGCATCGCTGATCATCTCTGAGGAGGTGATCCGTCACCTCCTCACCGAAGGCATCATCCCGCCCACCAACCGCGACCGAGGCCGGCCGTTCGACCGCGGCGAGGATCGGGAGCGCCCGCTGGCGGCGGCCGAACAGCCCGCCGTTGAGCAGCCTGAAACCGCAGAGCCGACGCACGAAGAGCCAGCGGCCGGGGAGATGCAGTCCGAGGAGTCCGTGGCTGAGGAAGCGGTGGTTGAAGCTCCGGAGGCGGAAGTCCCGGCAGCCGCTGAAGATGATCGGGGCAGTTCAGCCGTCGCGCCGGAACCAACACCGGCCGTGGCCGAGTAGCATCTCCTCATCGAACGGAGGGGTGCACCATGGCGAGCCTCAATAAGGTCATGATCATCGGGAATCTGGGCGCCGACCCGGAGATGCGGTATACGCCAAACGGTGCTGCCGTAACCGAGTTTCGGGTCGCTGCGTCGCGACAGTTTACGGGCTCCGATGGCGAGCGTCGCGAACAGACAGAGTGGTTCACGGTAATAACTTGGAATCGGCTGGCAGAGAATTGTTCGCAGTTCCTGCGCAAGGGTAGCCCCGTGTACGTGGAAGGGCGTCTTGAGACACGCTCGTGGGACTGTAATCAATGTGCACATAAGCACTACAAATCCGAGGTACAAGCTCTTTCAGTTACCTTCCTCGGAGGCCGCGAAGGCGGGGGCTCTGAAGGGTACAGCGCCGGTATGCCGGCCGGCCCTGACGCCGGGGGCGATATCGAACCAGACGACCTGCCGTTCTAGCGGCGGCCCGAGCCAGTGAGCGGTTAGCGCAAAGAGAGACGAAATGGTAAGCGAAATCGAACCGACCGCGGAGTCCGCAGCACCCGCCGCCGAGGCCCATCGAGAGCCCCGCGAATTCCGGTCCGACCGCGGGTCCGACCGCGAAGATCGAGGCGACCGCAGGGGCGGCGGTGGCGGCGGACGGTTCGGCGCTCGCCGCCGTGGCTGCGAGTTCTGCATCGACAAGATCGAGCAGCCCGACTATAAAGACGCCAGCATGCTGCGGCGTTACATCACCGACCGAGGCAAGCTGGAACCGAGGCGCAAGGTGGGTACCTGCGCGAAGCATCAGCGCCGCGTGGCGAACGCCGTGAAGCGGGCGCGCATCGTGGCTTTGCTCCCCTACACATCGGAGCACGTCCGTGTGTCCGGGGTGCCAGGCGGCCGGACGGTCAGTCCGAGCGGCCGGGGCCGCTAGCGCGCATCTCCTCACCCTGACGGCCGCGGCTTCCGCCGCTCCCCATCGGCCTGCCCGGGCCTTGCGATCGACGAAGGGAATCGGACGGTGGCCGGCAAAGCCCAGCGCAAAAAGCCTACCCGGTCGAGGCCGGCCAGTCCCGCTCACAAGCGCTACCCGGAGACGCGGCTAGAGCAAGTGGTGCTCATCGGCGTGGGCGGCGTCCTGCTCATCGCCGCCGTCGTGGTTCTTGTGGGGCTCTTCATCACGCAGTACCTCCCGCCGCGTGCGCATGTCCTTACCGTCGAGGATCACGAATACACCGCCGCCGAGGTCAAGCGGCGTGGCGCGTACATGCTCCTTTTCGAACAGAGTTTTGCCCAGGGCGTGACCCAGGACAATCTGATTGACCGCACCATCGAGCGCATCACGCGCGACGAGGTCCTGCGCCGCCGCGCTCCGGCCCTGGTGGGCGACATCACCGCTGACGACATCGAGCAGGAGTTGCGTGTCGGCCTTGGCTTCGCCACGCCGACGCCTACAGTCGCACCCAGCCCGACGCCGGGAGCGACAGGCACCCCTGCCGCTACACCGACTGCTGCCGCTAC
>CAYGHU010000205.1:0-2859 GCA_964349785.1 uncultured Dehalococcoidaceae bacterium
ACCACGTCCTGCACGCGGTCCGCGGTCAGCTCCGCGTTCGCGTCGTGCGAGGTGTCCAGGAGCGCGCCTGGCAGCGCGCCCGAGGCGGCTTCGCGGGCGAGTTGCTCGTGCAGGGCGGCGACGCGGTCGGGGCGCGTCTCGTGGCGGGGGGCGTCGCGCGTCAGGGTGACATCGAGGGTGGGCAGCAGCGTGACGAAGTGTACGGGGGCGGCGATGCCGCGCAGCGCCTCGATGTAGTGCGCGGCGGTCTCGGCGGTCACGATGTCGTCGATCACGACCGCGTAGCGCATGGCGATGGACTCGCGTGCCATCGCCGAGGCGTTGCGGACGGCCAGCAGCAGTTGCTCGGCGGCCTGCGCGTCGCCCGCCCACGGGTGGCGGTAGCCCGCCCTCACCATGTGGCGCAGCGTATCTACCTCGATGTGGAGCATGCGGTCGAAGCGCTCGCAGAGCGCCTCCGCCACGGCGGTCTTCCCGGCGCCGGGCGGGCCGCTCACGAGGATCACGTGCTGGCTCATCGGACGCGGCCGTTCACAGCGCCTCGAGCTCCAGGGAGATGTCGAGCGCCGGGGCGGAGTGGGTGAGTGCCCCGGCGGAGATCAAGTGTACGCCGGTGGCCGCGATGTCGCGTACCGTCTCCAGCGTCACCCCGCCTGAGGCCTCGAAGAGCGTCCCGTCGCCGTCCGCCGACTCCACCACCTGCCGCATCTCCCGCGGAGACATGTTGTCGAGGAGGACCACATCAGCCCGGGCCGCGATCGCGAGCAGGGCTGTGGCGGCGTCGGTCACCTCGACCTCCACGCGCAGGGTGTGGGGGGCGTTCCGGCGTGCCGCCTCGACGAGATCCGGGATCGCCACTCCCCGCTTGAGGGCGGCCTCGATGTGATTGTCCTTGATGAGGATGCCGTCTTCGAGCGTGTTGCGGTGGTTCCGCGCCCCGCCGACGCGGACGGCGTAGCGCTCCAGCTCGCGCAGCCCCGGGGTGGTCTTGCGCGTATCGAGGACCTGCGCAGGGCCGCCCTCAGCCGCCGCCTGCACGAAACGCCGGGTCAGCGTGGCGATGCCGGACAACCGTTGCAGGAGATTCAGCGCGACGCGCTCTCCCGACAGCATGGGCGCGAGCGGGCCTGTCACCTCGGCGACGACGTGGCCCGCGTCCACCGAGGAGCCGTCCGCCGCGAACACTTCCAGTTCGAGGTCAGGCGACATCGCGCCGAATACCGCGCGCACGACCTCGATGCCGCAGACGACGCCGGACGCTTTGAACAGGAACGCGCCCCGGCCGCGCTGATCCGGCGGCACCAGCGCGCGAGTGGTCACATCGTGGGCGGCGCGGTCCTCCGCCAGCGCCCGCCGCACAATGCGGGCTACCTCGTGAGCATCAGGCGGGGGCACTTCGTCGAGCATGGCAACCTCCTGCTGTCTCGATACTACCGAGCCAGCAACGAGAGCGCCGCAAAGGTGAGATGCGGTAGCTATCCGACGCGTGGCGGGCCGGTCTCTGTTGCCGCTCGTCCTGACCCGCCAGGAGCACCGCGCGCCGCCCCTCGATAGACCTCGGGAGCAGGAGCGGGGCAGGGGGAGGCCTATTCGGTGGGCGTGGAGCGCTTGCGCCAGGTGCTTGCCGGGCGCGTTTTGTTCGCGCCCGTGAAGCCCCTCGTTTCGCCGCATTGTGTACAGACGGCGGCGGTCAGTTCGCGGCCCGGCGTGGACAGTAGCCAGTGGTGTACGCAGACGGTGGTCGCTTGCTCGTCTTCAGCCATCATGCGTCTCTTCTTTCTCCACCACTCAGTGCATTACCCGGTGGGTCACGCACTCAATGCGTTCTGCCCACGCCGCGTGTGCGCGCGACTCAGATTACAACGCCGCGCCACTTTCGCGTGAAGCGATACGCCAGCGCCTTATGGGCGCCAGTTGGCAGCGGCCGGGCGTGCAGCCGGCCGGCCGTTCGGCCGTCCGCCGTTGCGCCGGGGCGCCCGGCTGCCACGTCCCGCCATCCCACCGCGCGGTGCGCTGTGGATGGGGGCGAGGCCGCGGGGGGCGTCCCACGCCGCGAGGTCGGAGAGCCGGTTGTCTCCGGGCTGCATCGAGACGATGGTCAGGTCGAGGCCGGCCTCCCGCTCGAGCTGCGTCATGTCACGGACCTGCTCCGGGAGCACGAGCGTGACCACGAGGCCGTCCTCGCCGGCGCGGGCGGTGCGCCCGGACCGGTGCACGTAGGTCTTGTAGTCCTCTGGCGGATCGTAGTGCACGACGACATCGATGCCGTCCACATGGAGGCCGCGCGCGGCGACATTCGTCGCCACGAGGACCGGGGCGGTACCGTTCGAGAAAGCGGCAAGCGTCCGCTCGCGGCGGCCCTGCGCCAGGCGGCCGTGGATCGCGGCGGCGCGCAAGCCTTCTCGCTCGAGCGATGCCGCGAGGCGATCCGCTCCGTACGTGGTGCGCACGAAGATGAGTGCGCGGTGTGCGCCGGCGCAGATCTGAGCCGTGACCGGCACCTTCTCATCGCCGTTCACACCGATGAATCGCTGGGTGAGCGTGTCTACGCTGACCGTGGGCGATGCCACCTCGTGACGTACCGGGTCGCGCTGGTATCGGCGGACGATCTCACCGACGGCACCGTCGAGCGTGGCCGAGAACAGGAGCGTCTGCGCCTGCCCTTCGATCTGGCCCAGAATGCGCTCTACCTGGGGCATGAAGCCCATGTCGGCCATCTGGTCCGCCTCGTCGAGGACGACGAATTCGACGTCCTCGAGCGACAGTTCATTGCGCTCGAGCAGGTCGTTCAGTCGTCCGGGCGTCGCGATGACGATATCGATGCCGGCACGCAGAGCGTTGATCTGCCGCATCATGGAG
>CAYGHU010000206.1:0-2856 GCA_964349785.1 uncultured Dehalococcoidaceae bacterium
GCCACGCCCAGCGCGAAGCTCGCCGTCGTGACGATGCCGATCGCGGCGTCCGCCCCGATCTGGCGCCTGCGCGTGGTCTGGTTGATCAAGAGTGCTGATCCAAATCCCCAGACGCCGGAAGCGAGGTAGAAGTTGAACCCCGCCACGTAGCCCACCACGGCCCCGCCGAAGATCGCATGCGACATCCCATGACCGATGTAGCTCATCCGCCGCAGCACGATGAACACGCCGACGAGGCCGGTCAACGCACCCACCATCGTCGCCGCGATCAGCGCGCGCCGGAAGAACTCGAACTGCAGGGGCTCGATCATCAGCCCGTCCCCGGTCCGGGAGTCGCGATACTCGCGGCCCGGAGCTCATCCAGCGCGTGCGGACGGTCGGCGACGAATACCATCCCGTCCTGGTGCATGACGACCATCTCCCCACCGTAGGTCCGCTGGAGCACCTCCGGGGTGAATATCTCCTCGGGCCGCCCGTCCGCGACGATCCCCCCATTGATGCAGACGACTCGAGGCAGATGCGCCGCGACCGCGTTCAGTTCGTGTGTCGAAAGCACCAGAGTGACGCCCCGGCGGTTGAGCTCCACCAGCAGGTGCAGGATGTCGTCGCGCGTCTTCATGTCCACGTTGCTCGTCGGCTCGTCCAGCAGCAGCAATCGGGGATTCCGGAACAGCGCCCGAGCGAGGAAGACCCGCCGCTGTTGCCCGCCGGACAGCGCCCGGATGTGCTGTGTCCGGCACTCGGCGATCCCCAGGAGCTCCAGCAGCTCCATCATCTCCGCCCGGTCCTGGCGCCGTGGCCACGGCCACGGTCCCGAATGCATCGCACGTCCCAGCAGCACTACCTCCTCGACCGTGATCGGGAAGTTCCAGTCGATCGTCTCCAGCTGCGGCACATACCCCACGGACGGCCGCCGGCGCGCCCCCACCGCGAGGCCATCGACGATGGCCGTCCCGCGATACAACGGCACCGCACCCAGCAGCGTCTTCAACAGTGTCGTCTTACCGGAACCGCTCGGTCCGAGCAGTCCGACAAACTCCCCTTCATGCACGCTCAGCGTCACCTGCCGCAGCACCGGCTCCTCGCCATAGCCAGCCGTCACGTCCCTCAGCCCGATGATCTCCGTCATCGCATGACCTTACGACTGTGTCCGCTCGAACGTGTTCTCAGGACTGATCTTCGATGTCTCAGTGGCGTTCCCCCCGAGCGCCGTCAGCATGATCCGCATGTCATCCACCATCATCCCAACGTAGGTGTGCTCCGGGGCACTCACCTCTCCGGGCGGCTCATCGTCGCGGAGCCGCTCCTCGAATTTCGCTCCGGTCTCTTTCGCGATCGCCTGAAGCGTCGTGCTCGGGAACACCTCGCTCCCGAAGACGGCAGGCACACGCTCGCGATTGATCTGCTCCACCAGATCGCCGACCTCCCGGGCGCTCGGCTCCTTGAAGTCCGAGGGTTGCACCGCGCCGATCACCGTCCATCCGTAGAGCCGTGCCCAATACGCCCAAGAGTCGTGGTATGTCAGTAGCTTCCGGTTCTCTACCGGCACCGATTGCTGATCCTGCGCGATCGCCGCATCGAGGCGCTTCAACACATCGGCGAACCGCACGAAGTTGCGCTGGTAATAGTCTCCGTTCTCAGGGTCGTTCTCCGTCAGCCATTGCCGCGTCAACTCGGCGTAGCGCAGCGCGTATCGCGGGTCCATCCACAGGTGAGGATTCGGGTCTCCCTCGCTCCGCGGGAAACTGAAGTCGTATAGAAACCCGGTATCCTCGTCGTCGCCCTGCAGCGTGTGGTCCGCCAAGTAGTAAATCTTGCCGGGATCCGGCAGGTTCTGCTTCGCGATCGCCTCTGTGGTGCCCTCGAGGTGCGCTCCGTTCATGATCAGGAGGTCAGCGCGCGACAGCACCGTCGCATCCGAAGGCTTCGGCTCGAACGTGTGCGAGTCGACGCCGCTAGGGATGATCTGATGGATCCGGATGCGGTCCCCGCCGATGTTCAGGACGATGCTGGTCAACGGCGCGACCGTCGTCGCCACCCTGAGCCGGGTGTCGTCGCCCTGAAAGTCGCTCCGTGTGCCCTGCAGGCCGTCGCCGGCCAGCCCGTCGCCGTCTTCGCCGCAGGCGACGACCACCAGCGCCAATAGACCCGCGACAAGGATCCAGATGCCGGCCGCGCTTCGGCGGGCACCTGGCCCGCGCGCTACCGTCGACGTGGTCGACCCTGCCGGCATCGCGCCGTCCCTCCCAGCGTCCGGGCAGCGTTACCGCGCCAGCTCACGGCATCGAGCGCAGCACCCGTTGATCGCAACATGATCGAGGTAGGCGTCGAACCCGGTCGCTGCCCGGATTCCCTCCCCCAGCTGCTCGAGCAGCCTCGGGTCCAGGCCGGCTTCGGTGCCGCATCGCTGACACATCAGATGGTGATGTGGCTGCTCCGCCACCCACTCGTAGGCCGCACGTCCGCCCGCGTCGACCTCCGCCACAAGCCGCAGTTCCTTGAGCGTCCCGAGCGTGCGATAGACGGTGGAAAGCGGCATCGAGGCGTGCGGCTCGGCCTGCGCCACCAGTTCGTGTATCTCCTCGGCCGTCCGATGCCCGCCCGAGTGACGGAGCGCCGCCGCCACCCTCAGCCGCTGCACCGTGAATCGGCGCCCCGTCTGCCGCAACTCCTTCGCCGTGTCGTACTCACAACTCATCGAGGACGCCCCACCCTTCCTGCGAATGTTCGCAAGTGTACTCGATAGCGAAACGACAGGCGGGGCAAAGAGTTATGTCGTGTAGACGACTACCAGGGGTTCCGCCAGCCTGACCAGTCGAACGGCTCGATGCCCTCCTGGGTCAGCTGCCAGATCGA
>CAYGHU010000207.1:0-2805 GCA_964349785.1 uncultured Dehalococcoidaceae bacterium
ACCGTGAACCCCATGGTCGAGAGGCCGGCGGCGGTCGAGAACATGTTCTGTTCCGCCGCGCCGAGCTCGAAGAAGCGTTCGGGGAACTCCAGCCTGAACTTGCGGGCCGTCGTCGACTTACCGAGGTCGGCGTCCACGACGACGATATCGAGGCCTTCGTTCCGGAGCCGGATGAGCGTGGGGCCAAGCGCCTCGCGGGTGGCGGCGCTGGCGGGGGCGGTTGTTGTCATGGCTGAGCCTCCGCGCCGAGCTCGCGCATCGCGGTCTCGTATTGCTCGGGAGTGGGCGCGGCGCCGTGGAAGTCGGGATTGTCCTCCATGAAGGAGACGCCCTTGCCCTTCACCGTGTCGAAGATGAGGCACACTGGCGCGCCGCGGACGTCGCGAGCCCAGAGCAGCGCCTCCTCGACGGCCTTGACGTCGTGTCCGTCAATGTTGGCGCGCACGGTCCAGCCGAACGCGCGGTACTTGTCATCGAGGGGGTCGGTCACCATCTGGTTCGCGGTGAAGTCGTCGTTCTGGATGCGGTTGCGGTCGATGATGGCGACGAGGCGGTCGACCTTGTGGTAGGCGGTCGCCATCGCGGCCTCCCAGACCTGGCCTTCGTCCTGCTCGCCGTCGCCCATGAGCACGTAGACATGGAAGTCCTGGTCTCGGAGGTTGCGCCCAAGTGCGATACCGAGGCCGAAGGAGAGGCCCATGCCGAGCGCGCCACCAGTGTTCTCGACGCCGGGCGGCTTGCCGAGGACGGAGTGGCCCTGCAGCCGCGAACCCAGGCGGCGGAAGGTGCTCAATTCCTCGACAGGGATGTACCCCATCTCGGCCAGTGTCGCGTACTGGACGGGTGTGCAGTGTCCCTTGCTCAGGATGAACCGGTCGCGGTCGGGCCAGTCGGGCCGCCGCGGGTCGTGGCGCAGAACCTTCGAGTAGAGCACCGCCACGATGTCGGTGGCGGACATTGAGCCGCCGATGTGGCCTGACTGCGCCTCGAAGACCATGCTGACAATGTGCCGCCGGATCCGCTTCGTCAGCGCGAGCGGATCGAGTTCTGTCTGAGTGGCCACAGTGGAAGTTCCCTCGTCGTACTGAATCTGCAATCCAGTATACGGAGTGGCCGCCACGGGGGTCTATGAACGTGTTGCGCGCCCGTCCAGCGCCCGGACCGTCCGTCCGGATCAGCGCGCCGAGGGCGTGCAGCCCGAGAACCCGCACACCGGGCAGACGTGGCACCCCTCGCCGTAGGCGAGCGGCCCCGCACAGTCGGGACATCGAGGCCCGGCCATCCGGGGTCGGCGCAACCGCCGGTTCGCGAACAGTTCGGCCGATCGGGTGGCGACAGCGTCCATCAGGCTGCTCCTAGAGAACATGCGTTCTGCGTCGCCTTCGATGGTAATGAGCACGCATGTGCTAGTCAACCCGCTTACGCCGGGACTCGGTAGGATGCACGCATGGGGAGACTGCTGGCGCTGCTGTTCATCCTGGGCGTGGTCGCGATGGGGTTCGCGTTTCTGTACCAGCCGCGGAACAAGCGATCGAGGTTCGGCACGCTCAGCAGGCGCATCCGGACGGTCGCCTACGCGTACGTGGCGGCCATCCTGATTTCGGCCATCCTGCGCCTGGCGTTCGACTGGGGCGCGTAACCCCGGCGCGTCGTCCCGCCTGTCTGGAGTAACGAGAGGGGCCGCCGCCTCGGGGTGTCCGAGGTGATACGACGGCCCTGGGTGCGTGCGGTTAGCGCATCTTCCAGTTTGGCGTGCGCTTCTCGGCGAACGCCTTCGGCCCTTCGAGGCGGTCTTCGCTGGCCTCGACCTTTTCGTTCACGACGTTGCGGAACTGGATCGAGTCGAACGGGGACATGTGGCGTGTCAGCCGGACGGTCTTCTTCACCGCCTGGACCGCGAGGGGGGCGTTGCTCTTAATGGCGTTCGCGGTCCAGTTCGCCCGCTCGATGAGCGCCTCGCGATCGGGCACCAGCTCCTGCACGAAGCCGATGTCGTACGCCCGCTGTGCAGTCATGTGTTCGGCCGTGAGCAGGATCCACATGGCTTCACCGGCCGGGACGAAGCGCTCCGCTGTGTCCTCGATGCCGACGGCGACGAGGCTCCGGCGCACCTCGGGCATACCGAAGCGCGACTTCTCGGTGGCGATGCGGATATCGCAGCGGCTGGAGAGCTGCATACCGCCCGCGAGGGCGTACCCGTCGATGGCGGCGATGACTGGCTTGGGGCAGTCCGAAACCTTGGTCAGCCCGCTCTTCGCCGCCTGCGGTGCGCCCTGGCCGATGGTGGCGTCGCGCTCGGCCATCTCCTTGAGGTCGGCGCCGGCGCAGAACGCCCGTCCGCCCGCCCCGATGAGGACGCAGACCAGCGCGTCACTGTCGTTAGTCGCCTCTTGAAAGGCGTCGTAGAGGCCGTTCTGGACGCCGGTGCTGAGGGCGTTCATCTTCTCGGCGTTGTTGATGGTGATCCAGGCCGTGCGATCCTTCACCTCGTAGTTGACCAACTCGAATGTTTTCACTGCCACGGTGTCGTCCTTTCTTTGCCCGATCCCCGCGCTGCCTTGCGCGGCGAGATACGCGTGGTGTGCGAGGGGAGATCCGGAGGGTGTCAGGATGCGTTGCGCTTCCAACCCTGCCCGCGGCCCCGGCGGGGCATCGCGGCACTCACCGCGAAGCCGCCCGGCTGCCGGACAACCCGACCCCGTCGTCCTCAATCCTCTGGAGCTGTGCGGTATTCATTGTGTGATGGCGGGGATCAGCATGTCTGGGCCGCCATCACGAGTCAAGAGTCCGCATGAAGCGGAATGC
>CAYGHU010000208.1:0-2776 GCA_964349785.1 uncultured Dehalococcoidaceae bacterium
GCTGGCCTATGGCTCACCCTGGGAACCATCGCCGCGATGACGGCGAATCCAGGACAAGTCGAGCTGATGGAGCGCAAGACGTCGTACGTAAATGGAGAAGCGATACCGCTCTTCCGGGCGTGGCCCCCCGCCTTATGAACCACTTGGTCTCTATCTTCACCCCGTCCTACAACCAAGGCCGATTCATCGGCGACTGCATCGCATCTGTAGCTAACCAAACATATCGGCCGATCGAGCACATCATCTGCGACGGTGGCTCTACGGATGAAACGCTCGATGTGCTACGCGGCGCGCCCGAGCACGTGCGGTGGGTAAGCGAGCCGGACCGCGGCCAGTCGCACGCGCTGAACAAGGCGCTGGCGATGAGCCAGGGCGAGATCATCGGCTGGCTGAACAGCGACGACGCATATGCCGACCGACGGGCCGTCGAAGCGGCTGTCGGCGCCTTCGAGCGTCGGCCGGAGGTGGGGGTAGTGTACGGGCACACCCTGCTTATCAGCGCTGACAACCGGCTGCTCCAGTTTCTCTGGGCGCCGCCCTATCGCGAGTGGCTCATGGACCGACTCACGCCATTCGGCCAGCCCTCCGTCTTTATCCGCCGCAGCGTGATTCCGGAACCGTTCGTGCGCGAGGACCTGCGCTACGTGATGGACTACGACCTATGGCGTCGCCTGCGGCCCGCGACGAGGTTCGAGCGAATCGACACGATTGTCGGCGTCGACCGCCATCAGCCGATGCGGAAGGTGCTCGAACGCGGCTACTTCGACGAGCGCGAGGCGTATGCTCGGGACGAGCGCATCGAGCGTTCTTCGCCTGCAATGCTGAAGGGGCTCAAGATCGCGCTCCGCTGGTCGGGCATTTGGTCGACCACACGTCTCGACCTACAGCCCGCGTTCGACCTCGATGCCGATTCAGTGAGGGCGCGCGTTGTCCGCCAAGCGCTGGTTCCGCGCAGCCGGATGACGCTGGCGACAGCGGCGGGGGAGGCATCGTGAGTGTGTCGGATTCCGGAACGGATGGCGGCCGGATAGACGGACGCGTCGCTCAACACTTCTCCGGCGGCGATCTTGTGATCGATGCGGGCTGCGGCGACGTGTACAGAACCGGCGGTTGGATTTCGATATCAATCGGGAGCGATCTAGCCGCCAATATCATCGAACGGCGCACCGTCGCGCTTCGCGACCAGATCCCAGTGCACGGCTATCGGACATGGTGGTTCATACTCACAAGTCAAGGTTAAGGACATTGAATGCCCGAACGGCCAACGCTCGTGATTCGTTGGGCTACATGGTGGCCAATCCACTACTGGATTGATCGTTTCAACGCTCTGGCACAGTGGCCCGGGATTGAATTCGAGGCCATCTTTCTGGCTCCGTCGCAGAGCCATTATCCGATTGACTTGGATGCTTCCGATTGGAGGTTCAAGCATCGAATTTTAAGCAGAGGAACCAGTTCAGCTGGCTTCTATAAAATATCCAGAAAGCTGTTGGATCCACGCCCGCTGATCCCGGAAGGCCGCGGCACAGCGCTTGTCATGCCCTATGCCGATCCTGCGTTCATGTCGGCGGCTGCCCTGGCATGGCTAAAAAGAAGGCCTTATCACTTATTCGTGGCTAACACCAAGTATGACAGTCGTTCGGGTAGCCAAATTTATGAAGCGGCAAAGGTAGTAATGTTTCGTGGGGCACGAGGTTGTCTGGCCACAGGGCCGTTGCAGGTAGAGTACGCTCGCGCATACGCTGGCCCCTCCAAGCCCCTGTATGTCATCGGCAATCCAGTCGATGGGGTTCGTTTGCGCCAACATGCTCAGGAATTCGTGCGTTCTCGTGATGAAGAGCGCGGCAAACTAGGATGGGAAGCTCAGGTGGTCGTCTGCTATGTTGGACGGCTCGCGCCTGAAAAGGATCTCTCCACGCTTATCACCGCTATTAGCCAGACACAGGCACAGGACGTCTCCATGACTCTTGTACTCGTGGGCACTGGACCAGAAGAATCCAAACTCCGAATGCAATCAGCAGCGCTCGGAGTCCGGACGCATTTCGCTGGCTTCCTCGAGGGAGAGCAACTGGCGCGAGTGTACGCGTCCTCTGACATATTCGTACTACCGAGCACCAGCGAACCGTGGGGATTAGTGGTAAATGAGGCGATGGAGTTTGGGCTGCCGTCGATCGTTTCCGATCGAGTGGGTGCGAAGCATCTGGTTACTCACGGCGAAAATGGTTTTCACTTTCACGCTGGAGATGCGCAAGAACTGAGTAAGCTCCTGCTTCGCTTGGCTCAGGACCCGTCTCTGAGGAAGGTCTTTGGAAACAACTCGCGAATACGGATTCGGGACGAGACCATAGCGAATTGGTGCAGGAGAGTGATCACGGCATTACGAGCCAGCGACGGCACGGGGGCGCGGGAGAATTACAAGGAAGCTGCCGTTGGCACTGCTTCGGGCTCGGACAGTCTTGGATGAAAGAATGAGTGATGTCAGGGTACTCCTCGTATGTCCCCGCTGTTGCGAGACGCTCAGCTGGGCTGAGGAAGAGGTGCGATGCACTGGGTGTGGCCACTCGTATCCCGTGGTGGACGGCATACCGGTCCTGCTCGTCGACCAGGCGGCCGCCGAGCACGATGAACTCGAGCATTTGCATGGCGACGGGCACGCGGGGCACGAGCATAAAGAACAGCAGGCGGCGTTCTTCGACCGGGAAGAAGCGGCGGAGTTCGAGGTCACCCGGCCGCACGGGACGCCCGCGCTCTACCGGTTCCTGCTGGGGGAGAAGTTCCG
>CAYGHU010000209.1:0-2775 GCA_964349785.1 uncultured Dehalococcoidaceae bacterium
TGCGCATTCCAGCCATCGTGATCAGTCCGTCCACTCCATCGTGATCACGCGTTCCGGGGCATCGTGATCGGAGCGAAGCGACGCAGAGCTGCGGGATAGATTATCCGGTGTTCCCCTCCAAGGATAGTGGCGTGAGGTACGGCCTCGTGTATGGCTCGTGGTCTTGCCTCCTCTCAATACACAAGAATGGGCGGTGGGCGCTGTGGGAAACCGCGTCCGCGCGGTTTCCCAAGGACCGGTGGGCGCGTCCGCGCGTCCACGGGGCCGGCAGCGTCCACGGCCCTGTGGGGCGGGTCACGCGTTCTCCTTGCGGCGCGACGGACCGTGCAGCGCGATCGGAAACGCGTTGTGGACGAGGCGGTCGAGGACCGCATCGGCGATGGTGGGGTCGCCCAGATAGGCGTGCCACTGATCGCGAGGCAGTTGACTCGTGATGATCGTCGAGCGCGTCGCATCACGATCCTCCATCACCTCCAGGAGATCCTGGCGCTGGACGTCCGTGACGGTGGCGAGGCCCCAATCATCGAGGATCAGGACGTCCACGCGCGCCAGGCGCGCGAGGACGGTGGCGTACGAGCCGTCGGCGCGCGCGAGCGCCAGCTCCTGAAAGAAGCGCGGTAAGCGGCGGTAGATCGTCCGGTAGCCCTGACGACACGCGTGCTGTCCCAGCGCGCACGCCAGATAAGTCTTGCCGACGCCGGTGGCGCCGGTGATGAGGACGTTCCGGTGTTCGGCGATCCACCGCCCGGTGGCGAGCTGCCGGATCAGCGGCCGATCGAGCTCGCGGCGCGGGGCGTAGTCGAGATCCTCGAGGCAGGCCTGCGCCACGCGCAGCTTGGCGTCTTTCAGCCGGCGGGCCAGCTTGCGATTGTCGCGCGACAGGTGCTCGGCCTCGACGAGCAACCCGACGCGTTCGTCGAAGCCGAGGGCGCCGATGGACGGGTCCTGCAGTTGGGCGCGATAGGCATCGGCCATCGCGCCGAGGCGTAGGGCCCGGAGGCGGTCAAGGGTGGGTTCAGTCAGCATGGGCGATCTCCTTTGTCGGGTGGGATGTCGTAGTACGCAGGACCGCGGACGTTGGCATGCCCCGGCCGCGTCAGCGGCGGCGCCGGGGCCACATCCAGCGGCAGCCGATCCAAGCCATGTTTGAGAATCGATTCGACATGCCGATACGACCGGGCCCCGGCGGCGACCGCCCGGGCACAGGCGGCATCGAGCCGCACCGGGCCGTGCTGCTTCGCCAAGCGGAAAATCCCCAGACAGGAGCGATACCCTTGCTCGGGATGGGGGCGGCTCTCGAGCAGCGCCTGCACGAGTGCCTCGGTGTGGGGGCCGATGCTGGCGCCCCAGGCGATCAAGCGGGACGGACTCCACTCCAAATGCGCGCGGTGCGCCTTGGGCATGTGATCGGGGACGGTCGTGTGGTGCCCGACGAGATCGCTCCGCACGTGGAGCCACACGCGCACCCCGCGCAGCAAAATGTCGACGGTCGTCGCCGTCACGCGGACTTCGACCGCGGCGTGGACCAACGCGTGCGGGACCGAGTAATAGTGCCGGTGGATTTCGACGTGGTAATCAATATTCACCCGGGCGTGCCGCCACTCCGCGTAGACGTAGCGATCGACCGGGAGGGGCCGCAGGGCGGATCGATCGAAGCGCTCGAAGAGGATCCGGCGGGACGCCCCGGCGTAGCCCTTCATCGGGCGGTTATTCAAATCGGTCAGCAGGTCGGCGATCCGGAGGTTCAACGCGACCAGCGTGAAGAAGATTTCGTTGCGGAGCCGCGCGAGAATCCAGCGCTCCGCCACTTGGACGGCGACTTCGACCTTCGCTTTATCGCGCGGTTTCGCGGGCCGCGCCGGGACAATCGCCGTGCCATAGTGCCGCGCCCAGTCCGCATACGTGCGCTGGACCAGCGGCTCATACCGGCACGGATCGACGACGCCGGTGCGCAGTTGATCCGGCACGATGACGGCGGAGACGCCGCCAAAGTACGCCGCCATCTGCGTGTGACTGTGGATGAAATCGACGCTGCGTTGGGTCAGGGTCGCCTCCGCAAACGTGTAGTTGGAGGCCCCCAGCACTGCGACGAAGAGCTCCACGGCGATCCGCGCCCCGGTCCCCGGGTCCACGAGCGACGGCCGCTGCCCCGCGTAGTCCACAAACGTCTTCTCGCCCGCGCGGTGGACCTGGCGCATCGAGGTCCGCTGCCGCGCCACCCAGCGCCGGTAGTAGCCGCAGAAGGCCGAATACCGGTACCCGTCGGGATGGGCGGCCAAATATTCGAGGTGCAGTAACTCCAGCGTCACGCCTGGCCGGCGCAGCTCGGTGTGCAGCCAGACCAGGTCCGGCCAAGGCCGCGCGACCGACTGCGCCAGTTTAGGGCCGTACAGCGTCCGCTCCAGCGCGTCGTCCGTGAGCGGACCGACCGTCTCCCAGCGCAGCCCCATGGCGCGCGCCCGCGTGACCACCGACGCCACGGCGCCCGCACTGATCCCCAGGCTGCGGGCCGTCTCCCGATGGCTCCGGTCTAACGTCCATTTCAGTCGCAGAATCTCTCGAATATGTCGCATGGGCAGTCGTTCCGTGGGCATCACTCTCCTTAGGACCCGTGGTCGCCGAAAGAGTGATGGTAGAACCCGAGGCCCAGCGTCGCCCGGTGATCACGAGGCGTGGAATCCGTGATCACGACCCGTGGAACGGGTGATCACGATGCCGTGGAATGAGTGATCACGATGCCGTGGAACCGGTGATCACAATGGCGTGGCGCGCGCA